>JAISCT010000070.1 GCA_031265355.1 Oscillospiraceae bacterium
CAAGAGGCGCGACCATTTCTCTGGCCTGCGCTTCCTCTCCCTCTTTGTACTTGACGATGTATCTCTGCACCGGCACAGCCACTCTTTGCGGGATTTGCTCCCATTCGTCCTGCAGCGAACCCCCCCACGTCGTCCCACTCAGCAGTGAACTTTCGGATACATTCGAAAAATTCATGGCTGTGTCGCCACCCGTAGATTCCGTCTGCCAAGAACTCTCACTTGTCGCTTTGTATTCATTTTTCATGAACACGAACGGATCTCCCTCTTGTAATGTTACCTGCATGTCGAGCGGCCCCGAAGCTGTCGCGACAGAAGATATCTGCGCTGTCCAAACGCCAACGGCTGTCACTGTCAGCAGTACGGCAAAGGCCAGCACAAAACTCATCACTCTTGTTCTTGTCTTCATATCCCATTCCCCCTGTTAAAATACTTTCACCGAATTGATATCCTCATCATGGAAGCTGCACCGCTTACATCTTTGTCTGTGACAACGTATTAATGGAGCGGTCCTCCGGCACGGCGACTTCTCTCGGCTACCGCGCCAGCATCTCCTGCAGATCGGTCCCCGGAGACAAGACGGGCATCGTCAGTTCAGACGCAAAAAAACCGCCGCCCGGAAACTGCCCGGTGTACCGGGTATTTCCTGTGACGGCGGTGGGCTTTCCAGTCGCTGTTCATCTACCATGTATCTGAATGGGCTGCCCACTTCCCATTGTACTTGCGCGTCCTGCGCCTGCGCCGGAAGCAGCGCCGCCATGGCGGCCACGGTGGTTACGAATAGTACGGAAAACGCCAGGAAAAGACTGGTTACATGTCGCTTCATGTTATTTGCCCCCTGCATTGTTGGGTTCCAATTGAATCCATTATAGTTCATAATTTACAAAAGTAAATAGAAAAATTTGTAAAAACCACACAAGTTCCAATTATATCCTTGTCAATCTCCTCGGATTGTTGTCATCCCCTTTGAACTTCACAAAAAATTTACTGTTTTGTCATATTTTTGTTTGCCCGGTGTGCGCCAAAAAAAATTTCACATTTTTTGATGCGCGCCGGGGAAACGCCGCGCTGGAGCTATATTCTCGCGGCTGACCCCAAAAAACAACACGCCCACACAGGCCGGATCTTCCTCAGCCTGTGTGGGCGTGTCTTTGTTCATCTTGCGTGGGATACCTCTCCCGCGCTGTGGCGGATGTGACGGGGCTGCCCCAGCTGCTCGTAAGGGTCTGTCGGGAAATAAAGTGTGCAGTTGGCGCAGCAATTTTGTGTTCCGGCAAGGCGCCGGGTTCCGCGAATACTTGTAGTATTCAAGGGTTCCGGCAACGCGGCCGGGGCGCAAAAGGGCAAGTCAAATGTATAGGTTATTTTTCGACAGACCCTCAGCGCCAGTTGAGGCTGCGCTGTTCGAAATAGGCCTTGGGATGGTTGCAAGTCGGGCACTTTTCGGGGGCGAAGAGGCCCTCGTGGATGTGGCCGCAGTTGCGGCAGATCCAATAGACTTTCTTGCCCTTCCGGAAGACGAGGTCGTTTTCTACGTTGGAGAGGAGGGTTAAGTAGCGCTGTTCATGCTCCGCCTCGATGGCGGCCACCTTGTCGAAGAGGAAAGCGATGTCGGTGAAACCCTCCCGGCGGGCCTCTTCGGCGAAGTTTTTGTACATGTCGGTCCACTCGTAGTGTTCGCCGGCCGCGGCGTCCTTGAGGTTTTCCGCCGTGCCGGGGACATGGCCGCCGTGCAACAGCTTGAACCAGAGTTTCGCGTGTTCTTTCTCGTTCTCCGCAGTCTCCAAAAAGAGCGCCGCGATCTGCTCAAAACCGTCTTTTTTGGCCTGCGAAGCATAATACGTGTATTTGTTGCGGGCCTGGCTCTCGCCGGCAAACGCAGTCTCCAAGTTTTTTTCGGTGTTGGACCCCTTCAGTTCAGGCATATACACACATCCTTTCTAAGCAAATCTCGTCAAATTCAGTCCACGCGTTTTCAGAGCTGCGCCTTCCAGAGGCCATGCAGATTGCACCAGGCGTAAACGGCGTCGCAGTGTTCGTCGGAGAGCGTGAAGCTGGGCGTGTCCCCGGGCGAGAGGAAACGAAGGGAGACCTGTGCGCCGCTTAGCACCGCGACGAAACCGATGAAGTGCTTCTCCTCCATGGGGTGTGTGACCGAGCCGACCGTCACGGTCAGCCGGCCGTCCGCGCGCGTCACCACGGGGACATGCTTCTCCTGCGCCGCGTCGGTGGTGTTTGGAGCCAGTTCGGACATGGGTTCGCCGCAGCAGACCAGGGGTGCGCGCCCGTCGTACAGCTTCCAGGCCACCGTGTTGCAGTGGGCGCAGCGGAAGAAGACAAGGGGTGTTGTCAAAAGAATCGCCTCCTATGCAATAAAATGATTCCATTCCGGAAAATGGTTCCGTTCCGGACCCGCCGCGGGGGACCGGCTGCCCATGGGCGCGCACGGGCCTGTGCGCGGACCGACGGAGAGGGCAGGGCGCGCCGAAGGCGCGCGGGAAAGCCTACCATTAGTACCTTGTTTAGTACCTTGTTGCCGCGAAGCGGTAACAAAAAAACAAGAATGTGGGTTGTGGGAGGCAGGTGCAACCCACATTATATATATCGATATCCTATCTCGAAAGAATACAAAACGCAAGGTAAAAATTTATGCTTCTTTTTCAAACATAAATCCACCGCGGCGGCGCATACTAAGGCGGGCGCACAATAGCATGCCCGAGACAGCTAAAAATTTACAACAGGGCGCTCCCCACAACCCCGTACGCGGCGCCGCGCCGTGTCCGGCGGACATGTAGGGAGGCGCCCAACCACGATTGCTGGAGAGGATGTCGATATGATCCTGCCAAAACCGCTTGCGTGGGCCGGCTCCACGCTGTTGCTGGCCGCCACGCTGACCACTTGCAACGGACGCGCGCCGCGTCGGCCGACCCCTACGCCGCCCACCCAGCCCGCGGTCTCCCCCAGTCCAGGTGCCGCGCCCAGTCTGACGCCGGACGCCAGCCCGCAGTTGCAGCCCAGTCCCAGCGCATCGCCCAGCCCCAGCGCATCACCCAGCGCCAGCACGTCCCCCAGCCCTAACGCGTCGCCCGGCGGGGCCCGATCCAGCCCCGGCGCCGCGTCGGACGTCCTGCCATCTCTCGCGACGACGTCCACGCCGGCGCACTGAGTCGCATCCCACTGCGCGCACCGTCGTTGAAAAAGATTGTCTCCTCCGTCACAACTGCTATATATAGTATATAACCACTATATATAGTATATTCCGGGGGAGACAATCTTTTCTGTTTGCGCGTATAAACCGTAAAAATCATGAGAGGGTATTTTCAACGGAAAGGCCGTAGGCCGCGATGCGGTATGTTCCAGCGGGTAAGTCGCCATACATCTTTAAGTAATACGTCTGGTTTTTCTTCTCGCCGGCTTGCAGGAGCAGGGCAATGTCGTGAAAGCCCCAATGTTTCGGCATGACGGGAATCTCATACCACACGTCCTCCAAGAACACTTGCAGGGCATAGTATTCTCCATAGTGCCAGCTTGTGCCGCTGTTTGCCGCGATCGTTACGGTTACCATGTCTTTGTCCCATGATTCCAAAGTCATCGTAACACCGTCGGGCGGTTCCAATTCTGCGACAGGAGTCAACAGCGTGCGGTTCCAGCCGTTTTCATCCTGTGTGAGGAAGTGCGCACAGGGGAAATAGGTGAAAGAAAAATCTCCTTGCTGGTCAGACCAAGGGTATTGTGTCTCCAGCTCGGCAAAACTGAAATCAAAACGATATACAGTCCCGTCCTGCGAAATCCAGTATCCATTGGACCAAGCGGCAAATAGCCCCGAACCGTCCGTCGCGGTTATCTCAAATCCATAGATGGGTAGGGTTATGTCGTCCAAAGACCAGTTTTTGGCCGCGACGGCGCAGACGGCGTCCAACGCGCTGAGGATACTTTTGGTTGTATTGCTGTCGTAAGAATAGGAAAGAGAAGTCTCTTCTCCGTCAAAGCGGTAAAACGCCAACGCGCTCGTGATGGGAGACGCGCCGTTCATAAGTCCGTTTGACGTCGTCTGAGGCGCTGTTACGCTGTCGCTGGCGGACTCTTGCCCGTCTTGCTGAGACGCTCCTGTGTCGTCCTCTCTGTCTTGCGCCAAAAATTCGGCGCTTCCATCTTGCGCGCGCTCATTTGGCAAGGCCCTGCCGCAAGATGTTACGCCTACCATCAGTGCCGTGAAGAGTGAGATCGCTATGACTGTCAGAAATGTTTTTCTCATGTTCTTCGCATCCTTCATCTTTCAATGCATCCCCATTACATAGTTCACGCTCACGTGTCCACTGTCAATTGTTTCAACAGGTCTCGGATCTCGGTGAGAAGAGCAGTGGAGTCGGGCGCCGGCGGGGGCGGCGGTTCCTCGGCGGCCTCCCGGCGGCGCAGGGCATTGATGCATTTGACGAGGAAGAAGACGCACAGCGCGATGAGAAAGAAATCGACGACGGTCCTTAGAAAATTGCCGAGGCCGAGTTGTACGGGGGCGCCGCCTGTCCAGAGGGCGGGCAGGGTGATGTTGAAGGTCGAAAAGTCCACGCCGCCGAGCAGCACGCCGATGGCCGGCATGATGACGTCGCCAGCCAGGGAGGTGGAAATCTTCCCAAACGCGCCGCCGACAATGACGCCGACCGCCAGGTCGACAAAGCTGCCGCGCAGCGCGAGCTCCCGGAATTCCGCCCGCAGACGGGCAAATCGATCCGTTCGCTTCATCGGGCCGGCGCCTCAAGGCGTGTGAGCCCGTTCATGTAGGGCCGCAGGGCCTCCGGGATGGTGACGCCGCCGTCTTCACACTGATAAAGCTCCAAGATGGCGGCGGTGGTCCGGCCGACGGCCACGCCCGAGCCGTTTAACGTATGGACGAATTCCGGTTTGTCTCCCTCCCGCCGGAAGCGGATCCCGGCCCGGCGAGCCTGGTAGCTTTCGAAGTTCGAACAGGAGGAGATCTCCACATAGCGTCTGTACGAGGGCATCCAGACCTCGATGTCGTAGGTCATGGCGGAGGCGGCCGAGAGATCCCCGCCGCAGAGACGTACCACCCGGTAGGGTAGACCCAGGCGCGCCAAGACCTCCTCCGCGTCGGCGGTGAGCGTCTCGAGCGCCGCGGCGGAATCCTCCGGGCGGGTGAATTTGACGAGTTCCACCTTGTTAAACTGGTGCTGGCGGATGAGGCCGCGCGTGTCGCGCCCGGCGCTGCCGGCCTCGGCGCGGAAGCAGGCCGAGTAGGCACAGTAGGAGAGGGGCAGTCGATTTTCCGGGAGAATCTCCTCTCGGTGCATGTTGGTCACCGGCACCTCGGCGGTGGGGATGAGGAAGTAGTCGGTGTCTTGCACCTTGAAGGCGTCCTCTTCGAATTTGGGGAGCTGCCCGGTACCGGTCATTGCGCTCCGGTTCACGAGAAAGGGCGGAAAGATCTCCGTGTAGCCCCGGGCCGTATGGGTGTCGAGGAAGAAGTTGGCGATGGCCCGTTCGAGGCGCGCGCCAAGGCCGCGGTAGAAGTGGAACCGCGCGCCGGTGACCTTGGCGGCCGTGGCCGGATCGAGGAGGCCCAGCGCCTCGCCGATCTCCCAATGGGGCCGGGGCGGAAACGGAAAGACAGACGGTACGCCGAAGCGGCGCACTTCCGCGTTTTGGTCACTGTTTGCGCCTCGGGGCGTGTCCGACCGGGGCAGGTTGGGCAGACCGAGCAAGGCCGCCTGCAAAGACTGTTCCGTCTCGCGCAGCGTCTCCTCAAGGGCGCCGGCCTGGGCGGAGATCTCCTTCATGCGCGCCATCAGGTCCGAGGTGTCGGACCCGCTCTTTTTGAGAGCGGGGATCTGTTTGGAGGCGGCGTTTTGTTCGGCCTTGAGCGACTCCGTCTGCGAGAGGATCTGCCGGCGGGCGGCGTCCAGCGCGGCCACCCGGCGCACCTCCTCGCCGAAGTCCTTCTCCCGCAAGGAGAGTCGGTCGATCACCGCCTGCGGGTCTTCGCGGATCTGCCGAATGTCCAGCATGGTTTCCGCTCCTTTTTTACTGAAATGATGCGCATCGACAATGCGCGCTGTCAATGCTGTCAACGGTTAAAAGTCGTCATTTTCCTTCGGACGGCTGATTTTTGCGAATCAATTCGGCCGCCAACTGCGTGTAGGCGTCCGCGCCGCGGGAGGCGCGGTCGTAACGGTGGACGGGGACGCCGTGGCTGGGAGCTTCGGAGAGGCGGACGTTGCGCGGGATGACGGAGGCATACAATTTGCCGGGGAAAAACCGCTTGACCTCGGCCGCCACCTGCAGCGAGAGGTTGGTGCGCCCGTCAAACATGGTCAGCAAAATTCCCTCCACATCCAGCGTCGGATTGAGCCGGGTCCGCACGGCCCGAATCGTGTACATCAAGTCGGAGAGGCCCTCCAGTGCATAGTATTCGCACTGAACAGGCACCAATACGGTGTCGGCGGCGCAGAAAGCGTTGAGCGTGAGCAGCCCCAGCGAGGGCGGGCAGTCGATCAGCAGGAAGTCGTAGCGGAGCCGCAGCGCCGCCAGTGCGGTCGCCAGCAGGTATTCCCGCTTTTCCATCTCGACAAAATCGATCTCGGCGCCGGAGAGGGCCTTGTTGGCCGGCAGTACGTCCCCATAGTGGGTGGAGACGAGCGCGCGGGACGCCTCCACGCTGCCCAGCACCACATCGTAGATGGAGGGCGCCCGATTTTTGTCGACCCCCATGCCGGATGTCGAATTGCCCTGCGGGTCAAAGTCGACCAGCAGGGCCTTCAGATTTGCGTCATGCAGCGCACAGGTCAGGTTGACGCAGGTGGTGGTCTTGCCCACGCCGCCCTTTTGGTTGGCGATTGCGATGATTTTGCCCATGACCACGTTCCTTCCCAAAGAGGACTCCCCCGAAGGGGACGGGAGCGCGAAATTGTTTCACGTGAAACAATCATTGTTTTCTGTCGATGTGCATCGAGCCCGAAGACACAGTTGTGGACCTGTCGAGAGGAGCGGCCCACGGTTTCACCTGCACCAACAATGGCCGTCAGTCGAAAGAGTGGACGACGCGGCCGGCGATGTCGGCGCGGCGGTTGCGAAGACAGGCCCGGAGCATATTGTCAAGGGACTGCCCCTCGTAGGTTGCGAGTCCGAATTGAATGTGTACGTCGAAATCGAAGCAGGAGGAGAGATCCTTGCGAACCGCGCGCAGGATCCGGCGTGCGGCGGACTCCGCGGCGCGCCAGGAGGTCTCGGCGAAGAGAACACCGAAGAGGCGCTCCTCAAGATAGCCGACGCGATCGATCGAGCGCACGTAATGGGAGAGCAGGTAGCCGACGTATTTGAGCAGCCGCGCGGCCTGGCCGGCGCCCGCCGCCCGATCTGGCAGCGCCACCTGAAAAGCGGCCAGCGTGAAGGGCCGGGCGTATCGCTTGTAGCGGTAAATCTCCGGGGCCAGCATCTCCTCAAAACCTTGCCGGTTCGGCAGCCCCAACAATGTGTTTGTGGTCTTTAAGTAACGCTCCCAGCGGCCAAGCAGCAGAGATTCCTCCTGTGTCAGAGAATCCACCTTGAAGTGCGCCATCAGCGGGGTGAGATCCCGGTACCCCAGGTAGAGGCGCCAGGCGCCCCGCTCCAGCACGGCATACTTGGTAAAGGCGTACTCGGTCACGACACCTGTCTTCCGATTCTTCTCCTGTACCGTCACCCGGTATTCCTCTGCGAGGAAACGGGTGCGGTCCTCCATACGGAAACCGGGATGAATTTTATAGAGCGACAGCGAGAAGGGGCCAATCTCATAGGTGGCGGAGACAGAAGTTTGCCACTCGACGAAATCGCCGAAAGAGAAATGCGACTTATCCGTCTCGCTGACCAGCGCGAAGGCCTCCTGATGGCGGCCGGCCGAGAGGTGAGAGAAGTAGTCGTGGACCAGTTGGCGCGCCTGAGGCGTACCCATCTGGGTCGCAGACGGCTCCGAAGCCGGGGGTTTCACCGGCACGGCGACGCGGCGGCGCAGCCATTCGACGTGATAGACGGCGCGCCGGTCCGCGTCGCCGAGCACCTCATAGGCGGCGTTGATCGCCGCGATCCGGGTCTGCGCCTGCGGGGAGTTGTTCAGATCCGGGTGGTATTTTTTGCACAGTCGCTTATAAGCGCCCTGGACGACCTCTTGCTCGGCCTCCGGGTGGACCTGCAGCACGCTGTAATGGTCGACAAAACTGCCCAACGGGCCACCGCCTTTCGTATCTGAGGAACTGTTCGACAATGCTTTCCCCATGTCTCCATTGTAGCTTTTCGCACAGGCCTTGTCAACAATCTCCAAACGCTCGCGCCCGCGCCATGGGCGCAGGCGGCGTCCCCGGTGAGCCGAGCTCCGATAAGAAGTACCCTTGTTGCCGCGAAGCGGCAACAAAAAACAAGAATTTGGGTTGTGGGTTGCAGGTGCAACCCACGTTAGTCTGTAGAAATGGACAAGTACCACTATATCTTGTGGTTGGCACCGAGCCACAGTCATTATAGAGTGCTCAGACGCGAAATACTTGTGTCGAACTTTTGACGCAAGAGACGAAAAACGGCGAAGGATTGCGGCAAAAAGACAGGAAAAGATGCGCGGGCGAGCGTTGAACGTTCTCTCAGGGTCTGTCGGGGAATAAAGTGTGCAGTTGGCGCAGCAATTTTGTGTTCCGGCAACGCGGCCAGGGCGCAAAAGAGCAAGTCAAATGTACAGGTTATTTTTCGACAGACCCTCAGCCTTTGCTGGAAAAGAAGGGGGACAGCGCCGCGGCGAAGCCACTCATGGGCATGGTCTGCAGCACCACCTGCCCGGGGCCCGTGACCCGTGTGTTGAAGAGACCTTCGCCGCCCAGCAGCTTGTTTTTCAGACCGGGCACCTGCTGGATGTCTATTGAACAAGTGGCGTCGGCCATGGCGAGGTTGCCGGTGTCGACGATCAGACTCTGGCCGGGCTGCAGCGTATACTCGACGGCAAAGCCGTCGATTTCCAAAAAAGCGAGGCCGTGGCCCGAGAGGCGCTGCATGATGAATCCCTCGCCGCCGAAAAAGCCTACGCCCAATTTCTTCTGCAAGTGGATGGACAGTTCGACGCTGGGCTGAGAGGCGAGAAACGCGGATTTTTGGCAGATGATCGGGTGGTCCGGGGTGATCTGGACCGGACGGATCGCGCCGGGGAAACTGGAGGCAAAGGCGATCATCCCGACGCCGCCCTGCGCCGTGTAGACGTTCTGGAACATCGATTCGCCCGAGAACATGCGCCCAAAGGCCTTGCCAATGGACCCTCCCGCGTTGGTGTCCATCTGCATATTGGGGGTCATCCACGCCATGGACCCGCGCTCCGTGAGCATGGACTCGCCGGGCTGCAGCGTACAGACGACCACCGGCATCGGTTCTCCCAAAATGTTGTACTCCATTTGTTTTCCTCCTTCCCGGGGCGCGGCAAAACAAACGCCCCGCAGAGTGCTTTGCCCGCCGGCGGCGGCCAGTGCACCTCTTTGGGGCTTATTATACGCCGTTTTGCGTCAAAAAGAAAGAGAAAAATCCCGCACAATCCGTTCGCAAGGGATTGTTTAACCGTTCCATGACGATGAGATTCTCAAGATAGGCGTCAGATTGAAGAATCCGTGGTTGTCCGAATAGTCGTAATCGGGGATGCCCGCGACAGCCAGCCGTTCGACTCCGTCTTCGTATACATACAGATCATATGCGTCGCCGTTTAGCCGCACATAACAGAGGGCCCGATCTTGGTCGATGTAGCGCGGCCACATGGCGAAGCCCGTGTCCGTGATGCGTGTGTTCCGGCCGGTCGTCAGAGAGTACTCCCAGATGCCGTGCTGCTCATAGTATTCTCCGTTTCTTTCCAATGCCACAGATGCGGCGACATAATCATAATCGGCAAAGGATTTGCCCGCCGAATAGACAAGTTTTTGGCCGTCATGTGAAAAACAGGGGTTCATCGCACCGCCGCTGTCTTCATCGCTCACGCTTGTCATCTTCTTCGCAGCCGGATCCCACAGGCGGAGCGTCTTGTTTTCATTCGTCATCTCCCTGCCGACGCCATGCATAAAAGCAAGCGTCCCGTCTGTGGGATGGATCGAGAAATTCTCCGATCTTTGCAGGGAGGGGAAGTCAAGGGGCGTATACGTTTGGGCATGACTGTCATAGACGGCCACGGAAACGCCGTCGGTCGAGATGGATCCGGAACGTGTCCTGCCGATCAGATAGAAATACCTGCCGTCGGCGGAGACACCGATGGGTGGGTGAAGGGTGCCGACGCCCGGTTCGACAAGCTCATTGAGGACGATCATCGACGCGCTGCGGTCAGAAAGATCGATTTCAACAACACCCTCGGCATCGTCCCCGCGCCGCACGGCATAGAGTTTTTCCGGTGCCGCGACCAGCTCGGTGTAAGCGCAGCTGCCGTCAAGGAAGAGGTCGCCGTGGCCGTCGGACAGATCGTATGTGTACAATCCTCCGCTGGCCGGGGCGTACAGAAACGCGCCGGCCGCAAACACGTATCCCGCCTGTCCGACCTCTTCGCAGAGCAGCCGCGGCTCGCAGGGCGGGCCGTCGAAGTCGACGGGAACAAGAAACAGGGCCGCGCCCTTTGTATAGGCGGCCAGTTTGTGATCGGCCGACAGTTCCAAAGAGAAGCTGAACTGGGTCACCCGCGGGATACCCGTGGCGACAAGCGAACTGGCATCCAGACAGATCTCCTCGCCGGTGAGCAAGTCGGCGGCATAAAGACCATCGCTTCTCACATACAGGGCCACGTCGTCGCGCGCGCGGATCGCGGCCAGAGAATCGACAGCCCATGGCCGGAGGGAAACCGTCGTGAGATCGGCCGCAGGGGACAGTTCAACACCCTGAGACGGAGCGCTCTCCGGAGGAGGCGGCGGAGAGGACGCGGGGGAGCTCTCCGGAGGGGGCGTGGGAGAGACTTCATAGACGGTTTGCGCCCCCGGATCTCCACAGGCCGTGAGAAACGAAGTGCACAGCGCCAACAAAACGAGACATTTGCCTATCTTTTTGATCATCTGACGATCGCTCCTTGCCAGAATTTGCCAACACACAGTGCTCCGGCGTTGATTTGCTCCGGCGCTAATTTTGTTGCGTTTTACCCTTTGGGCGGGCATGTCTTCGCGGAGGCCGGCGGGTCTGCGGGATCCGCCGGTTCGGTGAAAGGGCTGCCGCCGGACTCGGGTTCCGGGCCGGCGAAGCGGTGCAGCAGGTCCTCGTAGAAGGCGACCGCCAAGCCCAGGCCCTCCAGACTCACGCGCTCGTCGGCGGCGTGCATGCGCGCGCTCTCGTCCGGCGCGAGCACGAAGGGGCAGAAACGAAACACATGGGCGGAGAAGGATTCGTAGCGCCGCGCATCGGTGGCCGAAGCCAGCAGGACGGGTACGACTGGCACGGCCCCAAAGACGGCCCGCACGCTCTCGCCGAGCCGCGCGAAGGGCACGCCCCGATAGTCGGAGATCTGGGAGGCCTCCTGCAAAAAAAGGGTGGAAGTCTCGATGTCCAGTCCGGAGAGCAGGTCCCGCAAGTAGGCGAGAGTGTCCTCACCCCGTTCCCCGTGCAGCAGCCGGACGTTCAGCACGGCCTCGGCAGCGTCCGGCAGGACGTTCGGGGCCGAACCCGCCTGTGCCGTCGTGGGCGCGAAGGTCGTACGCACCCAGGCGGTCTCGCCGCAACGCACCAGCCGGCGCAGCAGGAACCGACGCAACAGGCGGCGGTTGGCGATCAAAAAACGCCACGAGAAGGAGAGATACGGCGCGAGCGCCGCCAGAAGATCGGTGATCAGCGGGGTGAGGCGGGCTGGGCCGGGCCGAAATTCCACCCGACAGACGGCCTCGGCGATCCGGCCGAGCGCCGTGTGCCGCGGCGGATGCGCGGCGTGACCGCCCGTGCTCCGGGCGGTGAGGCGCACGTTCATCATGCCTTTTTCGCTCACGCCGATCTCGGCCACCGGGCGGCGAAGCGAGAGGGCGCCGCGGCTCAGTGCACCGCCCTCGTCGAGGACCAATGCGAAGCGGAGATTTCGCTTGGCAAACAGCGCGGCCAGCGCGCCGGCGCCCTCCGCGCCGCCGGTCTCCTCGTCGTGCCCGAACGCAAAGTAGATGTCACGCGTGGGCGAAAACCCCTGCCGAAGCAGGCCTTCGGCGGTCTCCAGCAGACAGGCGACGAGGTGCTTGCAGTCCAGCGCGCCGCGCCCCCACACGTGGTCGTCCTCGATGCGGCCCTCGAAAGGCGGGCAGTGCCAGGCCCCGCCATCGGCGGGCACCACATCGAGATGCGCACAAAAAAGCAGCGGATCTCCCTGCGGATCCGATGCTTTCCAGCGGTAGAGCAAACTGAATGATCCGACGCTCTCCCGTTCCATCGTCGCATGGACAAAGGGATAGCGGCGCTTCAAGTCGTCGTGCAGACGCACCCACTCGGCGTGCTCTTGGGGCGCGTCGTGGGAGACGGTTTTGTATCGGATGAGCGCGCCCAGGGTCTCGGCGACGCGCTGTGCGGTCTCCGGATCCGCCGCGCGGCCGAGGACCGGAACCACCCGCGCCCGGCCGAGCCGGCCGGTGCGGACAAGCATCCGCGCGGCCGTCAGCGCGAGTGCAGCCGCCAGCAGGGCAAGGGCCAACCAAACACCCGACGGCATATCAGTGGCAGTGTTCGCAGTCGACGTTGCAGCCCACGATGGGCACAGGATCGATACCCTGTCGGCGGTAATAGTCGGAGATCGCGGATTTGATGGCCTCTTCGGCCAGCACGCTGCAGTGCATCTTGATGGGCGGCAGGCCGTCAAGCGCCTCGGCCACGGCTTTGTTGGTCAGCGCCAGCGCCTCTGCGACGGTCCGCCCCTTAACGAGTTCCGTCGCCATGCTGGAGGTGGCCACGGCGGCGCCGCAGCCGAAGGTTTTGAACTTGACGTCCGAGATGACGTCGTTTTCAATGCGCATCATCATCTTCATGATGTCGCCGCACTTGGGATTGCCCACCTTGCCCACGGCGTTAGCGTCCATCAGTTCGCCCACGTTGCGGGGATTTGAAAAATGATCCATGACCTTGTCAGAATACATGGTTACAATCAGTCCTCTTTCCGTCTGAAGAACTGTCGGACAGCCCCTCAGAGAATTGGATTCAGGCGGGGGCGCCCGGGGTCCAGAAACGCTCCGTGGGAGACAAGGTCTCCTCGTTCCACAGGGGCGACATCCGGCGGCTCCGGGTCACGGTGTTTGTGACTTGCTCGATGAGGTAGTCGATCTCCTCCTCGGTGTTGTTTTCGCTGATCGTGAGGCGCAGCGAGCCGTGGGCGACCTCGTGGGGCAGCCCGATGGCGAGCAGCACGTGCGAAGGGTCCAGCGAGCCGGAGGAGCAGGCCGAGCCCGACGAAGCGCACACGCCCGCCATGTCGAGCCCGAGGACGAGAGATTCGCCCTCGACCGCTTCAAACACAAACGAGATGTTCCCCGGCAGCCGGTGTACGGGGTCCCCGGTCAGGCGGGAGAAGGGGATCAAGGAAAGATTCTCAATGACGCGCGCGCGGCGGGCGGTGACGAGGGCTTTTGTCTCCGGCAGGGTCCGCACGGCGTGCGTCAGCGCGGCCGCGAGCCCCACGGCGCCGGCCACGTTCTCCGTGCCCGAGCGCTGGCCCCGCTCGTGCCCGCCGCCATGCAGCAGCGGCGCGATACGCACCCCCTTGCGGATGTACAGGGCACCTACGCCCTTGGGGCCGCCGAACTTGTGCCCGGCCAGCGAGAGCAGGTCGACGCCCAAATCGGTCACGTCCACCGGAATGTGCCCGACCGCCTGTACGGCGTCCGTGTGAAAGAGCGCGCCGTGGGCGCGCGTGACGGAAGCGATCTCGCGGACGGGCTCGATCGTGCCGATTTCGTTGTTGGCCGTCATGACGGAGACGAGGATGGTGTCCGGGCGGAGCGCGGCGCGCACCTGCTCGGGGCTTACGCGGCCCTGTTCGTCCACCGGCAGCAGGGTGATCTCATAGCCCTGTTTGGCCAGGTACTCCGCCGTGTGCAGCACGGCGTGGTGCTCGATGGCGGTGGTGACGATGTGGCGGCCCCGCGCGCAGCGCGCCTCGGCCGCGCCTTTGAGAGCCCAGTTGTCGGCCTCGGTGCCGCCGCCGGTGAAGTAGATTTCCTCCGGCTTGGCGCCGAGAGCGCGGGCCACATCCTCCCGCGCGCCGTACAGAGCCCGGGCCGCCTCCCGCGCGACGCCGTAGACCGAGGAGGCATTGCCGAAATTGTCGCGCAGGAAGGGGAGCATCGCCTCGAAAGCCTCTTTGGACAGCGGCATGGTGGCCGCGTTGTCGGAATACACAAACATGTTTCATTCTCCTTCGCTGGATACCCAAACTATTCTCATGATATGCCCGGTGCCGCCGCAAGTCAAGAAAAGTCTTTTGGTGTTTTGGTAATATTTTATGATTCCGCCGCCCGCGCCGGTGCCTGTCCGCCCAGAAGAAGGGCCTGCCTGCGTGGGAGGCTGTACTGGGAAATGAAAAAAGCGCCCCGCCTTCGGCAGACGCACTTCTGACACCTGTCCTCCCTACAAAATGTGTACAAAACAGTCTTTGTACACAAAACGAAAAAGCGCCCCGGCGGCAGGGCGCGCTGACAGAGACACGGTACCGCCGGAATCGGTCACGGCCGGTCCACCAGGAAATACGAAAGGATACAGTCATGGTTGCGGACGCAGAGCTGCACATGCGTCAATGTCCGGAGCAAGGAGCCCGGGAAGATCGGCTCCCCATCCTCAAAAGCGCAGCGCAAGGAGTCAAAGGGAGGCTTCCCGTAATGCAAGCGGTATCTGTGCAAATGTTCAATCACGGCACAGTCGAGATGCCTGCCTCCGGACGTATTTTTCGGAAGGGGCGCCCGAAGCAGGGTCATTTCGGCCAGAAAGATCTCATAGTGCCGCCGCAAAGTATCCACACACTTCGGCTGCAACAAATCAAGACAGCGCCCGAGCTTGATGCGGGCGCCGAGTACGGCCGGGTTCGGGTGGCGCTGCGCCCAATCCCAGGCCCGGATCGGGTTGTTTTCCCAGAAGTAGATCCCATGGCCGAGCCAATCGTAATCGTTGGTGCTCATATGCAGGGACTCACCCCACAAAAGCACCTTGTCCGCGACGAACCCATCGCATCCGTGGTATCCCGTCTTCTCGAAGCCGACCACCACGGATGACATAACGGCATCCCCTCCACCAGGTTATTCTCTATAGAGTTCCGTTAAGTTGCCGTCGGGGCCGAGAATGCCCGCCAAAATCATTCTCTCCCGTGCGACATCTGCGGCAGCGAGGCGATCCGGGTGATTTTCCGGCAGCGTCAGGACATGTTTCAAGTGCCGCAGATACCGCTTTTGGTCACGCGCAAATAGCGCCTCGGACAAAAGAGGAGCGCGCCGTGCGACCGGCGCGGGCCTGGCTGGCGCGGTTGCGCCGGAAAGAAGGGCTTGCTCCTGTTCACGCACGAGATCCACAGCGTTGTCGCCTCTTTTCTTACGGCGTCCGCCCATGTGTCATTCCTCCCCACAAGACAGTCTATGTACATAACGCCGGCCGGCAGACCAGACGTACGGGGAGAAAGGGGGCGGAGCGGTGTGTAGTTCTCCAACGAATGACAGTAGTTTATCACAGCCCCAGGCCACTTGCAAGAAAAATTTGCGAAAACACGGCGTTTTCCTGCCATACTCCCACTTATTATATCGTGAGAACGCAGACAGGTCTGAAGACGGACCGCCGCCGGGGCGCGGGGTCCGTACAAAGACCCCGCCTACAGCGCGTGCGAGAAACGTTCGATAATATATAAGTATATCGAAGACAAGCGCTACCTATCTAACGTGGGTTGCACCTGCAACCCACAACCCAAATTCTTGTTTTTTGTTGCCGCTTCGCGGCAACAAGGTACTAATAAGGGGATGACGGCATGAAGAATCGGCATGGCGTTCGATTCCGAATCACGGCGGCCTCCACGGTCTGTTTTTTGGTGGGCATGCTGGCGATCTTGCTGACGCTGTTTTTGTATTTGCGTTCCGCGTTTGGACAGTTGACCGAGAGCGCAGTCAGGGAGCAGGGAGAGAAATACGCCCATCTGATCCAGAGTCAATTTGAAAGCCCGGTCTCTTTCCTCTCCGGCGTCAGCAGCGTAATAGAGGCGCAGATGGAGACGGGCGGCACAGACAGGGTCGCCCTGCAGCAGTTCCTCTTCCACGCGTTTGAGAAATACACAATCTCCGAGGGCACGGCCTTCATGCTGGAGCCCAATGTGTACGATGGGCTCGACAGCCAATACGTCGGCACGGACTACGGCACCAAGATAAGCGGGCGCGTCTCCTATTATTATTACCGGGAGGGCGGCCAAACACAGTACCTGCCGCAGACAGAGGACGACGAACAGGAATTTGTCCAGCCCTATTACACAGAACCCAAGGCGCGCAAAGCGCCCACGTTTTCCGAGCCGTATCTCTACACCGTCGGCGGCAGCACGGCGTATATGATCACGGCGTCGTACCCGCTCATGAGCGACGCCAAAGAGGTGCTGGGCGTGATGACGGTCGACTTGTATCTGGACAGCATCCACGAGGCGCTGTCGAAGGAGAAAGTATATGACACCGGCTACATCGCGGTGACCACCGAGGGTGGCCGGCTGCTGTACGGCCCGGTGTTGGACGACGTAGGGGAACCCGCCGAGTCCGTCGGGCTCGCGTATGAACGCCCCGCCGCCGGGGAGACGGCGCGTTACACGCGCGTGAACTCCGCGGTAAACGGCAAGCCCAGCCTGGCCGTCACGATTCCCGTCGCCCTGGATGCGGCGGACAGCCGGTTCTATGTGACGGTGATCGCGCCGGAGAGCGAGGCGAACGCGGTCTACGAACGGCTGCTGCTGCTGACGTTCGGTTTGGCGCTCCTCGTGTGTCTGGCGATCATTCTCGTGCTCCGGTCGGCGACGGGACGGATCATCCGCCCGCTGAACCGGATGATGGGTTTCCTCAAACGGGTCGGCGAGACCGGCGATCTGACGCTCACGGACGGGGAGCGGACGGATATCGAGGAAATGGCGCGGGGCCAAGACGAGATAAGCCGGTCGTTCGCCGCCTTTGGCGGCATGATGGCGCATCTCGCGAGCTGCGGCCGCACGCTCCAGGCCGTGGCGCGGCGCGACTTGGCGATCGAGGTGGAGCGGTTGGGCGAGAAGGACACGATCGGCGTGGCGCTGGGTGAGATGGTAGAGAAGTTAAACGAAATGTTTGGTGAGATCAACGCCTCGGCCGGCCAGGTGGCCGCCGGGTCCCAGCAGATTGCGGACGGGGCACAGCTTCTGGCACAGGGCGCGGACGAGCAGGACGCGGCCATCGAGCGGCTCTCCGGCGCCATCTCGGAGATGTCGAATTCCATCCAGGACGCCGTTTCATACGCGCGGGACGCTGCGCGGATGACCGGCGCTATACGAGAGAAAGCCGAGGAGGGCTCGGAGCGGATGCACGCGATGGTGGATGCGGTGCAGGAGATCAGCGGCGCGTCGCAGAGTATCAGCAAGGTGATCCGGGTCATCGACGACATCGCATTCCAGACGAACATTCTGGCGTTGAACGCCGCGGTGGAGGCGGCGCGGGCGGGGCAGCACGGCAAGGGCTTTGCCGTGGTGGCCGAGGAGGTGCGCAGCCTGGCCGCGAAGAGCGCAAAGGCGGCGAAGGACACGGAACTGCTGATCGAGAACTCCATCGCCAAGGCCGACCTCGGCGTCCAGATCGCCGGGGAGACGAATGAATCGCTGCGGGAAATAGTGGACGGCATCGTCGATTCCAACCGGATCATCGGGGAGATCACCGCCCGGGCGGACGAGCAGAGCGCCGCCGTCGAGGATCTCAACTTGGGGATCGAGCAGGTGACGCAAGTGGTGCGGCAAAACAGCGCCACGGCCGGGGAGAGCGCCGCCGCGTCGGAGGAACTGAGCGGCCAGTCGGCGACGCTGAGCGGTCTCGTGTCACAGTTCCAGCTCCGCCGCGGCCCCGCTCGCCTAGCGGCGCATAACAGGCTTTCTCTCGACGCGTAAGCCTGTTCGTTTTTCCTTTGTGCAAGAGAGGCGGCCCGCCGAATGGGTCGCCTCTCTCTGCGCATGAAATGATAAATATTGAAAATTGCCAGTTATTTCAAGAGCCAGTCCAGCGCGTTAATTTGTTTTATGCCGTTATGTGAGGTGAGCGGTGTGTTGTCCATTGTCAAAAGGAATTTCGGGTTATGATCATTGATGGAGTCCAATGAGGCAAGCTCACGGCGCAAGGTTGCGCCGCTCGGGTCAATCACGGTGTGCGCCACTTGATAGTATTCCTCACCCTCCTCACCGACAGCGATAAAGTCAACCTCCGCATTTCCGATCTTGCCGATATAGACTTCATAACCCCGGCGCATCAATTCAAGGAATATGATATTTTCAAGAATATGCCCTAAATCCGCTTTTTTAGTTCCAAGCAGAGCATAGCGCAAACCGATGTCGGCGGCATAATATTTATGGCCTGTTTTCAGATGCTGCTTGCCCTTTATGTCATACCGCCCTGTCTGATACAGGATAAAGCTGTCGGTCAGCGCAGTCAGATAGCTTTCTACCGTATGGACGGCGATTTTTCGTCCTGCAGAGGTCATTGTATCCGCAAGGCTTTTTGTAGAGCAAAGATTGCCGATGTTATCAAACATAAAGCGGACGACACTTTTGAGCATGGCGATGTCGGGAAATTTTTTGCGGGCAACGACGTCCTTCAAAACAATCGTGTCATATATTCCTTGCAGATACTGCCGCCTATCCTTTTGGTTTGAGATTTCTAAGGCGTAAGGGAACGCGCTGTTTTGGATATAGTCGGCGTACAGCCGTTCAAGATTCGTGTTCTCAGGAAACGCAGAAACGTACTCCTTGAAAGACAGCGGCAGCATTTTGATTTCCACATACCGCCCCGAAAGTAGGGTGGCCAGCTCCCCCGAAAGCAAGTAAACGTTTGAGCCTGTGATGTATACGTCACAGTTTTTCTTGACATACAGGCTGTCAACGCATTTTTGAAACTCTGTTACCCGCTGGACTTCATCTAAAAAGATGTACATCTTTTTGTCCGGCACAATGTGCGCCAATACAAAGCTGTATAGCTGCTTATATGTTTCTATCTCGTCGTATTCCCCTTCTTCAAGGTTGATAGAGATAATCTGCTCGTCCGTAACGCCGTCTCCGCGCAGGTAATTCTGGTACAGTTCGAGCAGCGTGGATTTGCCGCACCTGCGTATCCCCGTAACGACCTTGATGAGTTGTTTGTCCCGAAAACGGATAAGGTTATCGAGGTGCGCTTTGCGCGCTATCATATAGCCGCCTCCAATTCACAATTTGCAATTAGTGTACCACAACCTTCTTCAAGCGTCAAGTGTTTGCAAGAGTACTGCAAACACTTGCTTTCAATACGCGGAAAATTTTTGGAAATATTTCTTGACAAGGTGATTAGACGGGCGTATAATAAGAGCGTTAAGAGACAATTGTATAACGAAAGGGTGAGACGATGGGTGAGACGATCAGACGGCTGCCCGATGCGGAGCTGGAGGTCATGCTGGTGATCTGGGAGGCCGACGGGCCGGTGAACTCTCAGTATGTTTTGGAGCGGATCGGCCGGCGGCGGTCCTGGCAGCGGGGCACGCTCCTGACCGTGCTCGCGCGGCTGACGGAGAAGGGCTTTTTGTTCTGCCAGAAGCAGTACCGCAACAATCTGTACAGCGCGCGCGTGGAGCTGGAGACATACCGGCAGAGCGAGGGCCGGGCGATGTTTGGAAAGCTGTACGGCAATTCGTTTGAGAACCTGGTGGCCTCCTTTTACCGCGGGCAGGTGATCTCAAAGGAAGACCTATCGAAACTGCGGGCCTTTCTCGAAAGCGCCGAAGAGGAGGAGGAGGGGGAGGAGACATGACGGACAACGCATTTGTGGCAGGGTTGCTGCTCACGTCTCTGACCACCAGCCTTCTGGTGCTGCCGTTGAAGCTGCTCACCGGGTATCTCGGGAAACGCTATACGCCCAAATGGAAATATTGGGCGTGGCTGGCGCTCTCCCTGCGCCTGCTGATCCCCATCGCCGCGGCGGCGCCCCGCGCGCCAATCCAGATCCCCATACCCGCGCTGCGCATCGAACGCCCCCTCCCGGCAGCGGACCCAGCCGCACCCGCCCTCACGGGAGCACTCAGCACTCAAAACTCAGCACTCAGCACTCCGGCGCCGCAGGCGCCGGCCCCGGTCCCGGCCCAAAACGCCCTTACAGAGGAACTCAGCACTCAGCACTCAAAACTCAGCACTCCGCGCGCAAGCGCGGCCCACGTCTGGCTGCTGGGCGTCGTCTGCATGGCGGTCTATCACATCCTCGGGTACGGTCTCGGCCGCAGGCGGCTCCTCCGGTGGAGCGTGCCGGCCGGGGAGAGCGCGGCGGGCGCGGTCTACGCGTGGCTCGCACAGGAGATGGACATACAAAAGCCGCCCCGCCTGTACATCAGCCGCCGTGCGGCGGGCCCGCTGCTCACCGGGCTTGTGAAGCCCATCATCGTGCTGCCGCACGGCAGTGACAGCGAGGCGGAGCTGCGCCTGATTCTGCGGCACGAACTCACGCACAGCAAGCGGCGCGACGTGTGGTACAAACTGCTGCTGCTCACGGTCAATGTGCTGCACTGGTACAATCCGCTTGTGTACCTGATGCGCCGGGAGGCGGAGGAAGATCTGGAACTGGTTTGCGACAGGGAGACGACCAAGAGCCAGACCTTCGCGGAAAAACAGGAATATGGAGGGGTTATTTTGAAAACGGCATCAGAAAAGCGCGTTCATTCGGCCATGTCCACTTCGTTTCCGAGCACGGCGAAAATACTTCGGCGGCGGCTGGAGAACCTTCTTGCGGGCCAGAAAAAATCGGGCGTCATCCCCTTTTGCGCCTTCTTGCTGTTGGTGGGCGTGACGGGCACGCTGGCCGCCTGCCAGCCGGTACCGCCGGCGCCCATGGGAGAACTCAACATTCAGAACTCAGAACTCAGCACAGCGGCGCCGCCCGCGCCGCCGCTGTCCGACGTCATGATTGATGTCGAACCGCCCGTAACGGCAGAACAGAGTGAATTTCCCAGGAAACTGGCCAGTCTCGACGAAGCCGTCGTGATAGAAACGGTCAGGAAGGACATGGAAGACTTTTGGGACATCAGCCTTGAGGGGATCCCTGTGTTCGTCAATGAAGTAGACGAGTTCAGCAACGAAGGCACACCGAAGAGACTTGTCACCTTTTTCTCTGAGGAGCAATCTTTGCTCTATGACGCCACCATTGAGATAGGGACACAGACGCTCATAGAGCTGGACTCGCTGGACCACAGAGCCAAGACCGTAGCGGACGCATTCAAATCCGAGGACTACATCGCCGCCGCCGCCGCGATCGCCCGAGACAAACTGTCCCTCTCGCCGGACAGTACAAAGGCCGTCTGCTATTTGCCGACGGGCAGAGACAAGGAGATCCTTGACTATTATTTTGTTCGCGTGGTGTTCCCTGACGATCTCTTCTATGTAGAAGTTTCGATAGACGACCTGTCGCCTCTGTGCTATCGGTTTTTCTCAGACGCCAACGAATTGGAGGCGCATCTCGCGAGGGACTCGGTGGTTTTATAGCGGGAAGCGGGCCGCCGGGCGATATACAAACCGAGTGGGTGTTCGAACATGAATGAGCCGTCCCCTTTATGGGCCAAAATCGTTGTTCTCAGCGACGCAAAGTCCCCGCCGGGCGCCTGACTGTGCCCGGCGGGGACTTTTAATGTCAAACACGATAAGCGAGTGACGATGGAGGGAAAACAAATTGTGCGTCCAAAAAAACCTCTGCCAATGCGGACTCAGTAAATTAGCAGTCTATACAGGAGTATGAAACAAACAAGCGGCAGTAAGATCAGCAAACAGACAATCAACTCCTGTACCGAATACGATGCATTTAAAAACCGACGATACAAGTTATTAAATAAGGTTTTCATACGCGCCTCCCGGGAAGTGTCGTCTTGCATATAGTCTGACACGGATTGACCGCCGTGTCAAGCAAATTGAGGATTCGCTATTGCCGACGACGGATTTTTCTGATATAATATTTTATCACCGGCGGGCGGGGAGACGGACCGCCGGGCGTCGGACGGGGGTGGCCGTGTGAACAATCGCAAACTGTTGCGGGTGCTGGAGCCGGGGGCGCGGCTATCCTTCTTGGCTATGCTCCTCTTCGCGGCGGCCTCCGCCTTTGTGAACACTTGGTTGGCCGTCGGAGAAGGCGCGGCCGTCGTCCTTCTGTACCTCATCTACCGCCGATTTCTTGCCGCGCGCCGGCGGGAGATCGTCCGCTACCTGGAGGGGCTGACGCAGGACGTGGGCGCCGCGATGGGCGACTCACTTGTGAACTTCCCGCTGCCAATGGTCATCCTGAAGCTCGACAACGGCGAGATCCTCTGGTCGAACGAGCGATTTTTCGAGATCGCCGGGGAACGGGAACACCTCTTTGAGGTGAAGATCGGCGACGTGGCGCCCGGGTTTCATACGAAGTTCCTGCTGGAGGGCAAGCGCGAACACCCGCTGGAGATCTCTTTGCGGGGGCGGCAGTACAATGTGTTCGGCAGCGTGGCCAGCGTCGGCGCCGACCCGACCCAGGCGCGGAGCCTGCTCGGTACCCTCTACTGGATCGACGTGACCGAGGCCTCCGCGTTGCGCCGGGAGTATGCGCTGTCGCGCCCGGTGACAGCCCTTGTGGTGCTGGACAACTACGAGGAGATCGTGAAAAATCTGAACGACTCGCAAAAGTCGGGGATGCTGGCCGCCATCGACGACCGCGTCGCCGCCTGGGCCGCGCCCGCCGAGGGCGTTTTGCGTAAATTTGACAGAGACCGCTTCCTGTTCCTCTTCGAGGAACGCCACTTGGCCGCCTTCATCGAGGGGAAATTTTCGCTGCTCGACGCGGCGCGCGCCATCGTGAGCCCGGGCGGTATCCCGGTGACGCTCAGCATCGGCATTGGAAAAGACGGCGCCACGCTGCGGGAGGACTTCGGCTACGCGGCGCTCGCCATCGACATGGCGCTCTCCCGCGGGGGGGACCAGGCCATCATCAAAAACCGGCTCTCGTTTGAATTCTACGGCGGCCGTTCAAAGGAGTTCGAAAAGCGCACGAAGGTCAAGTCCCGCGTCATGGCCAACACGCTGGCCCGGCTCATCTCCGACTCGTCCAACGTGCTCATCATGGGCCACCAGAACGCGGACATCGACAGCGTGGGCGCGGCCGTCGGCGTGGCCGCCGCCGTGCGCAAACGCGGGCGCAAGCCGTACATCGTCATCGACCGGACGCACACCGCGGCCGAGCGACTGCTGCGGAAGATGGAGGACCTGCCGGGCGCCGACGACCTCTTTGTGACCGCACAGACCGCCATGCTGCTCGCGGGCCGCGACACCTTGCTCATCGTGGTCGACACGAACCGGCCGGAACTCGTCGAGTCCCCGAATCTCCTTCAGGCATGCACCCGCATCGCCCTGGTAGACCACCACCGCCGCGCGTCGAACTACATAGAGCGCGTGGCGCTGGGGTTCCACGAGCCGTATGCCTCGTCGGCCAGCGAACTTGTCACGGAGCTGCTCCAGTACATGCTGGACCAGGGCGACCTGCACCGACTGGAGGCCGTGGCGTTGCTCGCCGGCATCGCGCTCGACACGAAAAATTTCACGATGCACACCGGCGTACGCACCTTCGAGGCGGCGGCCTTCCTGCGCGGCGCGGGGGCCGACACCGTGGAGATCAAAAAACTCTTCCAGAGCGACCTTGCGGCGGCCGTCGCGCGCTACGACGTGGTGCGCAACGCCCGGATGTACAAGGGGCAAGTGGCGCTGGCGGCGGTGGAGGCGCCGGTCGACCGGACGGTGGCGGCCCAGGCCGCCGACGAACTGCTCGGCATCGCCGGGGTGGACGCCTCTATCGTCCTCTTCCCGGAGGGAGAGCAAGTCATGCTGTCGGCGCGGTCTTTGGGGCGGATCAACGTGCAGGTCGTCATGGAGAAGCTCGGCGGCGGCGGGCACCAGACCATCGCCGGCGCCCAGGTGCCGGGCCGTTCGGTCCAGACCGTGCTGACGCGGCTGCTGCACGCGATAGACCAATATTTGGAAGAAAATCCGACGAACGCGGAACGCGTGTGAGGCGGCGGGCCGCCGGAGCGCGCATCGGAAGGAGTGTGTCGGGATGAAAGTGATATTGCAGCAGGATGTGACCGGGCAGGGGAAGAGAGGAGACCTGGTGGAGGTGTCCGAGGGGTATGCCCGCAACTATCTGCTGCCGAGGAACCTGGCGACAAAGGCGACGCCCGACGCGCTAAACGCCTACAAGCTGCAGGAGAGGGCGCGCCAGGACGGTGCGGTGCGCGCGAAAGAACGCGCGCAGGATCTGGCGGAGCGGATGAAGGACATGGTGGTGCATGTCCACGCGAAAGCCGGTTCGCAGGGCCGTCTGTTTGGTGCGGTGACGGCCGCCCACGTGGCGGACGCGCTGAAGGCACAGTACCGGCTGGAGATTGACAAGCACAAATTGGTTCTGGAAGAGCCTATCAAACATTACGGCCGCCACGAGATCAAAGTCAAACTGGGCTCCGAAATCTCCGCCCGCCTCCAAGTGGAAGTCGGGGAGTGAACGCGCGGTGTGACGGGAGGAGGGGGTGCGCCCAGTGGATGATCTGCTGACGCGGCACCAGCTGCCGCACAGTGTGGAGGCGGAGCAGGCGGTGCTCGGCGCCATGCTCATCGACGCGCGCTGCGTGCCGGACGTCGTCGGACTCCTGCACGCCGAGGACTTCTTCATCTCCCAAAACCGGGACATCTTCGAGACCATTCATTCGATGTTCACGCTGTCGCAGACCGTTGACCCGGTCACGGTGCTGGACGGGATGCGCACGCGGGGCCTGTGCGCCGACGAGAACGCGGCGCGCTCCTTCCTCATGAGTCTCATGCAGGTGACGCCCACGGCCGCCCACGTGCGGGAGTATGCGGGCATCGTCCGCGATAGGGCGCTGCTGCGGCAGATCGCCGAGGCCGCCGCCGACATCTCCGTGCTGGCCCAAGGGGGGCAGGACGAGGCGGAGACCGTGCTGGACAGTGCGGAGCGGCGTGTCTACGACATCCGTCAGGGGCGGGCGGACCAGTCGCTGCACACGGTGTCGGCCGTGCTGCAGGAGGTGTTTGCACGGCTCGACGAGCTGTCGCGCAACAAGGGCGGGCTGCCGGGGTTGCCCACGGGTCTCGCTGAGGTGGATGACTACATCGGCGGTCTGGGTCGCTCCAATTTGATCTTGATCGCCTCCCGGCCCGGCATGGGCAAGACCAGCATCGCGCTGAACATCGCGCTGAACGCGGTCAAACAGAGCGGCAAAACGATCGTTTTTTTCTCGCTTGAGATGTCCCGAGAACAGCTTGTCATGCGCCTGCTCTCCAGCGAGGCGTTCATCGATTCACGCAAACTCCTGACGGGGGATCTCTCGATGGAGGAGTGGAACCGTCTGATCGACGCCTCCCGCGCGCTGACGCGCCTCGACTTCCGCTTTGACGACAACTCCGCCGTCGGGGTGACCGAGATGAAGGCCAAGTGCCGCCGTCTCGACAATCTGGGGCTCATTGTCATCGATTACTTGCAGCTCATGCAGGGCAGCCGCCGTCAGGAAAACCGCGTGCAGGAGGTGGCCGACATCTCCCGCAACCTCAAAATCATGGCCAAGGAGCTGAATGTGCCGGTGCTCTGCCTGTCGCAGCTCTCCCGCGCCGCCGAGACGCGCTCGGAGAAAAACAAACGCCCCATGCTCTCCGACCTGCGCGAGTCGGGCGCTATCGAACAGGACGCCGACGTCGTCATGTTCCTGTATCGGGACGAATACTACAACGAGGACACGGAGGACCGGAATGTGGCCGAGTGCATTGTGGCAAAGAATCGCCACGGCGCCACGGGCACCGTACGGCTGCAGTGGCTGCCGCAGTATACGGCCTTTTCGTCGCGGGAGTGGAAGCACGATGGGGCGTGACGCGCGTCCGCGGCTCGTCGCGTCCGCGCGCCGTCTGGCCGCGGACGAGGCGCTGTTTGCGCCGGGCGCGCGCGTGCTCTGCGCGCTTTCCGGCGGCGCCGACTCGGTGGCGCTGCTGTTCTTTCTGTGGGAGAGCCGCCGGGTTCTGGGTCTTGAGCAGGTGGCCGCCGCCCACTTCCACCACGGCCTGCGCGGCGCCGACGCCGATGAAGACGAGGCGTTTGTCCGGTCGCTGTGCGCCGCCCACGGCATCTCGCTCACGGTGGGGCGGGCCGCCGTGCGGACCGCCGCGGCCGCGTGCCGGATGGGGATAGAAGAAACCGCCCGAGCGCTGCGGTATGCGTTTTTGGCCGGAGCGGCCCGGGCCGGCGGATTTGGATGGATCGCCACCGGACACACGGCCGGCGACAATGCGGAAACCGTTCTTCTCCACCTCGCCCGCGGCGCCGGCCTCCCCGGCTTGACGGGGATCCCCGCCAAACGGACGTTGGCGGCGGAAGAGGAAGAATTTATGTTGTCAGAGGACAACATGGGGATTCCCGCTAAACGGACGTTGGCGGCGGAAGAGGAAGAGTTTATGTTGTCAGAGGACAACAGGGGGATCCCCGCCAAACGGACGTTGGCGGCGGAAGAGGAGCTCGCGTTGTCTGAGGCCGGCGGGCGCTCCGGCCGGCAGCCGCTTTTGGTGGTGCGGCCGCTGCTCACGGTGACGCGGGCGGAGGTCGAGGCGTTTTTGCGGGCTCGGGCGCTGCCGCACCGGGAGGACCTGTCAAACGGCGACCGCACGCCGGCCCGCAACCGGGTGCGGCACGAGGCCGTGCCGGCGCTGCGCACTGTGAACCCGAAGCTGGAGGCGGCCGTGTCGAAGATGACCGCGCTGCTGCGCGCCGACGAGGCGTTTTTGGCGGAGCAGGCGGCCCGCGCGCTCCCAGAGATCCGGCCGACGCCGGCGGGTCTCTCGGTGGACGTTGGCGCGCTGTGGGCGCTGCCGCCGGCGCTGCGCACCCGCGCGGTCCGGCTCCTCTGGGCGCGGGCGCTGGGGCGCGACGCGCCGCTGCCGCTGCACCATGTGGAATCCGTCTTGGCGCTGTGCGTCGGGGCGTCTCCCTCCGCCGCCCACCATCTGCCGGACGGCCTGACCGCGCGTCGGGAGTACGGTGCGCTGATCGTCGGCCCGCCGCCGCCCGCGCCGCGCGCCTTCACGCACACCCTGCGGTCGGCGGGCGAGACGCCCGTACCCGAGGTCGGGCTGCTCTTTGTCTGCCGGACCATACCGCCGCATACGCCGGCGCCGCCCGGCGCGCTGCGGCTCCGCGCCGAGACGCTGGCGGGCGCGCCGGTCCTGCGGCCGCGCCGCGAGGGAGACACGCTCTCTCTGCCCGGCCGGCCCGGCGGCCGGACGCTGAAACGGCTGATGATCGACCGGCGGGTCCCCCGTCCGCTGCGCGAGGCGCTCCCGGTGCTGGCCGACGCCGACGGTGCGGTGGCCGCGCCCTTCTTCGGCGTGGACAGAGCCCACGCCGCGGCGCCGGACGCCCCGGCCCTGCTCGTCACCGTGCATCCCCTGCCGGACAGCGCGCTGGCGGACCGGTGGCGCGTCTGGTGCCGGCCGGACGGATGAGCGCGGGGGAATTCCCCGGGAAATGTGCCGCCGCGGCGCGAAAACGGTGCGGAGCGGCGCCGGAAGTTACGATATTTTATAGGGAAAACCGTGTGCGGACGCGCAAAAGGAGGCACCCATGCATTCGGACATCGAAAAAATTTTGCTGAGTGAGGAGACGCTGGCGATGCGGGTGCGGGCGCTGGCGGAGAAGATTTCCGTGGACTTTGCCGGCCGTCGGCCGCTGTTCATCGGTGTGTTGAAGGGCGCCTTCATCTTTCTGGGCGACCTCGTGCGGCATGTGACGCTGTCCTGCGATATCGATTTTTTGGCGGTGTCCTCCTACGGGCGGCAGGCCGTTACGGCGGGCGCCGTCCGCATCATCAAAGACGTGGACAGCGACATCGGAGGCCGTGACGTGGTGATTGTGGAGGACATTCTTGACAGTGGCCTCACGTTAAGTTATATTATAAGTCTGATGAAGGCCAGAAAACCGGCCTCTGTCTCCATCTGTACGCTGCTGGATAAGCCAGACCGCCGGAAAGTCCCGGTCGAGGCGCGGTACACCGGATTTTGTGTCCCGGACGAGTTCGTCGTGGGGTACGGTCTCGATTACGCGAACCGCTTTCGCAATCTCCCCTATGTCGGGGTGCTGAAGCGGTCCGTGTATCTGTGAGCGCAAGAGCGGATAGGGCGGGCGCGTCCGGGGCGCGCCGCCGCTGAGTGAGGAAGTGTCCTGTTGAAAAAAGAAGGCGTGAAAGATCTCGGATTCTATGTGGTCGTCATCCTGCTGGTGCTGGGCAGTATCTGGCTGATCATGGAGCTGACGCAGCCCGCGAAGATCAGCTATCGGAGCATCATCCAGTATTTCCGACAGGAAAAAGTGCGGGAGTTTTCCATCGAGGGCGACACGCTCCATCTGTTGCTGGCAGACAATGGAATTCCCGGCGAAGTGGTGTGCGACCTCTACAGCGTGGAGTATTTCCGGGAGGACCTGTGGGACCTCATCCAGGAGCAGGATGAGAAGGGTGTTTTTAAGGACTACAATCTCGACAAGGGCTTTGTGCCGCCCTGGTGGCTGATGATTTTGCCCTATGTACTTGTCATCGGGGTCTTTTTTGTGCTGTGGTATTTCATGTTCAACCGGGGAGCCGGCGGCGACAACAAGGCCATGCGCTTTGGGCGCGCACGCACGCGGCTCGGCAGCGACGAGAAGAAAAAGATCACATTTGCCGACGTGGCCGGCGCCGACGAGGAAAAGGAGGAGCTCAAAGAGATTGTCGAGTTTTTGAGCCACCCCAAGCGCTTCATCGACATCGGCGCGCGCATCCCGAAGGGGGTGCTGCTGGTGGGCCCGCCGGGCACCGGCAAGACGTTGATCGCCCGCGCGGTGGCGGGGGAGGCCGGCGTGCCGTTTCTCTCCATCTCCGGCTCCGACTTTGTGGAACTCTATGTCGGCGTGGGCGCGTCGCGCGTGCGCGACCTGTTTGAGCAGGCGAAGAAGACGTCCCCGTCCATCGTGTTCATTGACGAGATCGACGCGGTGGGCCGGCACCGCGGCGCCGGCATGGGCGGCGGGCACGACGAGCGCGAACAGACGCTAAACCAGCTTCTCGTCGAGATGGACGGTTTTGGAAACAACGAGGGCGTCATCGTGATCGCCGCCACGAACCGCCCGGATATCCTGGACCCGGCGCTGCTGCGCCCCGGGCGCTTCGATCGCCAGGTGTTTGTCGGGATGCCGGACATCAGGGGCCGCGAAGCCATCTTAAAGGTCCACGCGCGCGGCAAGCCGCTGGACCGGGATGTAAGCCTTGAGAACCTGGCCAAGACGACGCCCGGGTTCACGGGCGCCGATCTTGAGAATCTGCTGAATGAGGCGGCGCTGCTGGCGGCCCGCCGCTCGAAGAAAGTCATTGGGAACGGCGAGTTGCAAGATGCGATGATCAAAGTGATCGCGGGCCCGGAAAAGAAATCCAAGGTCATCTCGGAGAAGGAGCGCCGGCTGACCGCGTACCACGAGGCCGGGCACGCGGTGGTGAGCCGCAACCTAAAGACGCAAGATCCGATCCACCACATCACGATCATCCCCCGGGGCCGGGCGGGCGGCATGACGATTTCCCTGCCCCAGGAGGACAGATCCTATGCTTCGAAGAGCGAGATGAGCGAGGACATCATCGTTTTCATGGGCGGCCGGGCGGCCGAACATCTCGTGCTGGACGACATTTCGACAGGTGCCTCGAACGACATCGAGCGTGCGACGAAGCTCGCGCGCAGCATGGTGGTCAAGTACGGCATGAGCGACAAGATAGGACCGATCAGCTTCGCCTCCGAGCACGAGGAGGTCTTTCTCGGCCGCGACTTTGCGCACACCCGCAACTATTCCGAACAGGTGGCGGCTCAGATCGACGAGGAGATCAAGTCGTTCATCGCCGCCGCGTACGAGAAGTGCGAGGAGATTCTGAAAGCCAACCTGTCGATGCTCCACAAGATCGCCACTTATTTATTGGAGCACGAGACCATGGACGGAGACACCTTCCGCGCCTGTTTCGAAGAAGCCGACCCCACGCCGGCGTAACAAAGATACCTGAGGGCTGTCGCAAACGGTTCATAAGAACCGCCAAGCGACAGCCCTTTCGGCAAAATAGCGGCAAAAACATCGGACATACAAGATGTAGATCAATACACACAAGATATAGACGACAAACACAAGGACTGGTATTTGCAAACAAGATATAGTATATCATGGCAAAATGTACAAAAACAGGAAGAAGAAAAATCACCCATCAGCGACGTATGGACGGAAGGGTTTCTCCAAAAGAGAAACCCTTCTCAAAATAAAGAATCCATTGGGGGCCAGCGTCTTTGACACCTGAACCATTTATGCGCCCGGCGAAAAGATCGATATATGGTTCGAGTGACAGACGTGCGTCTGTCACTCGATATAAAGGGATGTCTATGATGCAGGGCGGCGCCCTGCGGAGAATCGAGACAACTGGAGATTTCCATATAATTCCAACCCTCCGTCTGTGTCGGGGGGCTGGGTGTCGGGAGGCAGCATGAGACAGATACGAACCCTGACGATCGCGCTTCTTGCGCTGGTTCAGATCCTGACCCTCGGTCTCTGGCCGGCCGCGCCGGGCGCGGCGGCGGCGGAGGCCGAGAACGTCTCCGCGGCGGCGCCCGGGGAGAGTGCCGAGCGGTATGTCCTCAAGCTTCAGGCGGGCGCGGTTTGGCCGGCGGACCTGTTTGACGGACCGGGCGGCGCGCCGGCGCTTATCCCGTATACGGACGATTTGTATGTGGCGGACACCTGGGCGCAGGTGATCGCCCTGGTGCGCGCGGGTCTTGTCGAGTTCTTTGCGAAGGACGAACCGCTTCGGCTGCTGGAAGGGATCGAGACCGGCGCGGGGCAGTACCGGCGGGCGGTCGGCATAGATGCGCTGTGGGACGCGGGGTATGACGGGACGGGCGTCACGGTGGCGGTGGTGGACTCGGGCGTATACGCCGGACACGAGGACCTGGACGCCGGACGTTTTGACGGCGCCAACTTCATCGGATACCAGGCGGGTGCGTCGCCCGCGAGAGACTACGGCGTCGACGCGACGGGCCACGGCACCTTTGTGAGCGGCGTCATCTCGGCGGTCCGAGACAACGGCGTCGGTGTGGACGGCCTCGCCGGCGGAGCGCGTCTGCTCATCGCGCGGTGTTTCCCGGAGAAAGGCATACAGACGAGCGAGGTCTTGGCGGCCATCGGCTACGCGGTGGCGCAGAACGCGGACGTTATCAACATGAGTTTCGGCGGGGCGGGTTCGAGTGTGGCGGCTCTCATGCGCGTGCTGTTGGAGGAGGCGCGGCGCAAGGGGATCATCTTGGTCGCGGCCGCCGGCAACGACGGCGTCGGCGGCGAGGTCCAATACCCGGCCGGCAGTGACGGCGTGATCGGCGTCGGCATGGTGGATGCGCAGGGCCGTGTATCGGGGCAGTCCACGCAAAACCGCACGGTGGACGTCACGGCCCCCGGTCTCGGGATGGCAGGCCTCGGGACCGAGGCGCCGAATCACTACATCACGGGCAGCGGCACGTCGTATGCGGCGCCCGTGGTCGCGGCGCTGGCGGCGCTGGCGCGCCAAGCGGACGCGGGTCTCGACGGCGAGGATTTTTTGGCGCTTCTCAAAGAGAGCGCCGAGGACAGGGGCGCCCCCGGTTACGATGAGGGTTACGGTTGGGGGGTCGTCGTCGGCGCGCGCCTGCTGGCCGCGCTGGAGCGGGCGCGGGCGATCCGCTACGAGACGGACGGCGGCCGCATCGAGGGGACAGCGGGTGCGGATTACAGCACGGTGTATACCGTCGCCCGCGACGCCGACGCCCGGCTGCCGGCGTCGGTGACGCGGGCAGGCAGCCTGTTCGCCGGCTGGTACGACAACCCGGACGGCGCGGGCGCGCCGCTGACCGCCGTGCCGCCGGGCACGGTGAGCGATGTCACCTACTACGCGCGGTGGGTCGATGTGTCCGATGAGTTCGACGCGGTAGTGGCGCGGCTGCGCGTCGACGGCGTGTCCGCAGAGCGGACAGGGGAGACGGCCTTTCACGCCGTCCTGCCCGCGGGGACGGACCTGGCCGGTCTCACGGCGCAGGAGATCGAAATAGAACCGGCGAACGCGCAGACCACGTTCTCCGTGCCCGAGACGGCGGACGGCGGTGTCACTTGGACGTTTTCGGGCAGCCTGCCGTCCGGCGGCGGCACGCACTACACGCTGACGGTCGGCCTCTCCGACGTACCCCGGCCCGAGGCCGGACCCGATGTGACGGGCGCGGCGGCGCCGGCCTCGCTGGATGAAAAGACGCCGGCGGCGCCCTTTCAGTGCGAATTGACCGGAGCGTTTCGCGGCGTGACCGGCGGCACGGTATATGAAGTGACCGGCTCCGACGGCGCGGGCGCGGCGCGGATCGACGGGACAAAGCTCATCTACACACCGGCGCCTTTGGAGGCGGGTCGGACGGTTACGCTGCTTGTCCGGGCGCAGACGGGATCGTTTGCCGCGCGAAGCGACCTGCGCGTCACGGTCACGGTGGGCGCGCTGCCTGTGAGTGACGCAATGCTCAGCCCGACGGAGGGCGTCTATGACAGGGCGGCGTCGGGGGCGGCCGGGATGACAGTTCTCGCCGCGTTCTACGGCCACCGACTGGTGGCCGTAGAACGCGCGGGCACGGCGCTCGTCTCCGGCGCGGATTACCGGGAGGAGCCTACGATTGGGGAGATTCGACCGGTGACGCTCACGGATGCGTTTTTGCGAGGCCTGCCCGATGGTGTGCATACGCTGGTGTTTTGGTTCAGCGGCGGACGCACGGAGGCGGCCCGGTCGGTTCCGTTTGTCCTCACGGTGCGCGGAGGGGAGAATCCGTCCGAGGGGACCAAAGCGCCGCCCGGCGGCCCTGCGGACCGGCCCTCCCTGACGCGGCCGGCGCCCGCTGTCATAGCGGAAGAGAGCGAGGAAGACGCGTCCGCGCCGCCCGACGAATCCGAAGCGGACGAGACGGCCGGCACGTCCGATGCGCCGCCGCCGTTCGGCGACGTCACGGTGGGCGACTGGTTCTGCGACGACGTGCGCTATCTGTACGAGCGCGGCCTGATGGTGGGCACCGCCGCCGGGCGGTTCACGCCGCACGCGTCGATGACGCGCGGCATGTTGGTCACGGTGCTCGGCCGGTTGGCCGGCGCGGACGCCGCGCGTCACGGGGAAAATCATTTCGACGACGTGTCGGACGGGCGCTACGACGCGCCCTACATCGAGTGGGCGCGGGCCGTCGGCATAGTTCTCGGCGTCGGCGGTGCCCGGTTTGTGCCGGACCGGGCCGTCACACGTCAGGAGGCGGCGGTGATTCTGCTGCGGTACCTGCAGTTTGCCGGCTTGCGCCTGCCGGAGACGGCGGCGCCCGGTCCGTTCACGGATGAGGCCCGCATCGCCGGATACGCGCGGGAAGCCGTTGCGGCGCTCATCGCCGGCGGCGTGATCACCGGTAGGCCAGGTCCCCGGTTCGACCCGGGCGGCACCGCCACCCGCGCGGAAGTCGCCGCCATGCTGCACAGGCTCTGTACAATGACCGAGGCTCGCTGAAAATCCCCCGTTGCGACAAAAATTTTACGCGTGAAAAACGTATAAACGTATAGATGTATAAACGTATAGATGATGATGGAGGTGTAAAGGCATGGAAGACAAGTTGCACGGCAAACTGACAAACGAAGTCGGCGCGCCGGTGGCGGACAATGAGCACGCCGTCACGGCGGGGCCCCGGGGCCCTGTGGTCATGCAGGACGTATGGCTGATGGAGAAGATGGCGCACTTCAACCGCGAGGTCATCCCCGAGCGCCGGATGCACGCGAAAGGCTGGGGCGCCCATGGGCGTCTGACGGTGACCGGCGACATCTCACGCTACACGAAGGCCAAAGTGCTAAGGCCGGGCCAGGAGACGGATCTGTTCGTCCGCTTCTCAACGGTGGCCGGTGAGCGCGGCGCGGCGGACGCCGAGCGGGACATCCGGGGCGTCGCGTGCAAATTCTACACCGAAGAGGGCAACTGGGACCTGGTCGGCAACAACACGCCCACATTCTTCATTCGCGACGTGCACAATTTTTCGGACCTAAACCGCGCCGTCAAGCGCGACCCGCGCTCCGGGATGCGGTCGGCCCAGAACAACTGGGACTTTTGGACGCTGCTGCCCGAGACGTTCCACCAGCGTACGATCGTCCTGTCGGACCGCGGGATCCCCGCCAGCTTCCGTCACATGCATTTCTACGGCGAGCACACGTTCTCGCTGTACAATGCGGAAAACCGGCGCGTGTGGTGCAAATTCCATTTTCACACGCAGCAGGGCGTCAAAAATCTGACCGACGAGCAGGCCGCCAAACTCTGCGGCCAGGACCGCGAGAGCCATGGGCGCGATCTGTTCGAGGCCATCGAGCGGGGGGATTTCCCCAAGTGGACGATGTATATCCAGGTCATGACCGAGGAGCAGGCGAAGCAGCACTACGAGAATCCCTTTGACATCACCAAGATTTGGCGGCACAAGGAGTTCCCGCTGATCGAGGTGGGCGTGCTGGCGCTGAACCGCAACCCGGAAAACTACTACGCGGAGGTGGAGCAGGCCGCCTTCACGCCGGCGCACGTCGTGCCCGGCATTGGGTTCTCGCCCGACAAGTTCCTTCAGGGGCGTCTGTTTGCCTACGGTGACGCGCAGCGTTATCGGCTCGGCGTCAACTACAATCACATCCCGGTCAACCGCGCGCGGTGTGAGGTGAACGAGTACCACCGCGACGGCGCGATGCGCGTCGACGGCAACTACGGCGCGACGCCGGCCTATACGCCGAACAGCGACGGCGTCTGGTCCGCGCAGCCGGAGGCGGCGGAGCCGCCGCTCGATCTGGAGGGCGCCATGTACCGCTTCGACCCGAAGGATGATCCGACGGACGACAACTTCCGGGCCGGCGGCGACCTCTACCGCGTCATGGCGGAGGACAAACGGGCGCTGCTCATCGAAAACACCGCGCGGGACATCGCGCCGGTGACGGAGAACGTCAAGTACCGCCACGCGACCCACTGCTACTTGGCGGACACGGAGTACGGCGAGCGCATCGCCGCGGCGCTGGGCCTCAGCCTTGAGAAGGTGAAGGACCTGGCCAAACTGGATCAACAGGGCCTGGTCGCCGCGACGCTGCATCCGTGAGCCGCGCTGGGCTAAAAATCGCATCGGGACAGCAAAACGGACGCCGTGCACGGCGTCCGTTTTGCTGTCCCGCCGGCGGCCCCACGATACGGAACGTTGTTTGAGCGGCGCTTGTAAAAAGGGCAAGCAAAAGTAGGGCGCGGCCGCCAGTTCGTAGACGGATGGAGGCGCCTTTGTAATTTGATGTTTTATGTCGCACTTGTTTTTGCCAATATTACACAAAAAGCATTGACTTTTTAAAGGGTTTGTGATTAACTGGCGTCATTGGAAACATTAGGAAGACAAACCCGGCGCGGCCGGGGTCTAACAATACGGTAGGGAGGTACCAAATTTGAAAACCACACAAAAGACGGCCGCACTCTTTCTTGTGCTGATGATGATCGCCGGACTGCTTCCGGCACAGGTTCTGGCGGCCGCGGGCGACGACATCGGCAGGACCATCGACGTGGGGAGCAGCGGAAGGTCCGACGGCGACACAGGCACGGGCTGGTCGTACAGCGACAACGTGTTTACCGTTACGGGGGATGTGACCCTCAAAGGGAAAACGAACAATGGCATTGTCAAACGCGTCGTCATCAGCGGCGGCACGGCGGACAAACCCTTGCAGGTCACCCTGCAGAGCCTGACGATCGCGGCGCTTCAGGCAGGCGCGCCCATCGAATTAAAAACAGGTACGCACGCAGTGCTGACGCTGGACGGCAGTTCCTGGCTGTCTACCTACGACGAAAACGAAAACAACCCGGGCATTCGAACCACCGGCGCCTATTTGACCATTGAGGCCGGCAAGGACACGGGCGAGTTGGAGGTCACAGGCGGCGACAACGCCGCGGGCATCGGCGGCGGCGCTGGCGGTCACGGCGGTACCGTGACCATCAACGGCGGCATTGTCACCGCGGACAGTGTTTACGGCGCGGGCATCGGCGGCGGCGCTGGCGGTGACGGCGGTGTCGTGACCGTCAACGGCGGCATCGTCACGGCAACAAGCAAACAAGGCGCGGGCATCGGCGGCGGGAGGGGTAGCGCGGGCAGCAGCGGATACAACGGCGGCGACGCCGCATTTATCAAGTTTGGAAGAACAGGCGGCAGCGGCCAAACAGGCGGCGGCGGCGGCGGCGGCGCCGCCGTGACCATCAATGGCGGCGCCGTCACCGCTGGCAGCGAATATGGCGCGGGCATCGGCGGCGGCCGTGGCGGAGACGGCGGCAGCGGCGGCAGCGGCGGTGACGCTTGGGTGATCTGGGCGCGCGGCTACAAAGGCGGCTCCGGCGGCCAAGGCGGGCGCGGCGGCGCGGGCGCGACGGTCAGGCTCAACGGCGGCGCCGTTAAGGCCGCCAGCGCCAACGCCGCAGGCATTGGCGGCGGCAGCGGCGGCGGCGGTGGGCGCGGCGGCGGCGGTGGGAGTGGAGGCAAATGGGGTAAAAACGGCTCAAGCGGCAGCGCGGGCGCGGCCGGCGCGCAGGGCGGAGTGGGCAGCTGCGAGGTCAATCGGGTGCACAACCATACCTGGTGGGCGGCCAAAGGAGCCAATCAGGATCCGGGCGGCCCCGGGACGACATATCCGGACGACGCGTTTACAAACGACAACGCGTACAGATATGTAAAAATCCAGGTGCGCACGGCGGTTTTGTGGGATGACATCAGGGCCGGCAACACAAGGCAAGACGCCGTGAAGACCGACCTCAATCTGTTTACGAGCGACGAGAAAGGCGCCGTGATTGAATGGACGTCGAGCGAGCCGGAGGCCATCTCGCCGGACGGCCGGGTGACCCGTCCGGCATACCCCGAGGACGACAAAAAGGTACAACTGACGGCGAAGATCCAGCTGGGCAGCTTCAGCGACGAGATAACGTTTGATATAAACGTGCCCACACTGTCGTGGGACGATCGCGCCGACGCGGATTGGTACACAGAGACAGAGCAAACCCTCTACATCAAAAACGCCGGGCAGTTGGCGAGTCTCGCGCGGATTGTGAGCGGCAAAGACGGGCTTTGTGACGAGTTTGCCGGCAAGACGGTGATTTTAACCGCCGACATCGACCTGTCCGAACTCCCGTGGGTTCCGATTGGCACGCAGGACCATCCTTTCAAAGGAAGGTTCCTCGGAGAGGCGCACACCATCAGCGGGCTCAAGTTTGTCAACAATGCGGCGGGGCGTCAGGGCCTGTTTGGCTGGAACTGCGGCAGTATCAGCGACACGGGCGTCGTCGAGCTGCAAATAGAAGGCGGCTGGGAGTCGGGCGGCATTGCCGCCGTCAATGGGGACGAACAGTTTGGCGGGGAAGCCGCCATTGAAAACTGCGTCGTGTCCGGAAGCGTCGCCGCGGACAGCGCCGGCGGACTTGTGGGCAGCAATTACGGCAAGATCCTGAATGGATATTTCTACGGCGCGCTCACAGGCGCCGGCAGCGGCGGCATCGCCGGTGTCAACCGCGGCGACGGGATCGAGAGCGCATACTATTCATACGGCGCCGAAGGACCCGAAAGCGCCGTCGGCGCGGAGACAAAAGGTGTACTCACATGCGTCGGACGTTTCGACGATACGGGCGCCATCGTGGGCTCCGACGGTACGGAGACAGAGTACGGAGAAGAACTGCTGAGAGCGCTGAACACATGCGCCGAATGGCACGGTCTGAGATTTGACTGGGAGAAAAACCGCGGAAGCGGCGTTCCCCCCGTCGTATTCAGCGGTGAGGTTCGGGAGGATCGCGTCGCGGCCGCCGCCGCCAGCCACACCATTGTCGTCAAACATGACAGCGGGCAGTTCGTGGAAAACGCGAAGGTGCGCATTGGCGAGGGCGTTTACACAACGGACAGATTCGGTATGGTGACGGTATGGGACGAAACGCTGTTTGGCGTCAACAGAGTGTACGTGACTCCGACCCCCGAGAAGAGTTGCCGCAGAGGCGAGGCGTACTATGCGTTGACCCCGGGGAAGAGCCGGACGCTGTTTCTGGAAGCCTGGCAAGACGACGGAAAGCCGTACGTGACCATGGCGGCGGACACCGAGACATTCGCGGATGTCCGCGCGGCCAGCGTCTTTTTTATGCAGTACAAAGGTGATATGCTGCGTCTGCTGTGCGCCGGCGAGTGGGCCGGCGGCGGTGGCGGCCGGTTCATGCTGTACCAGAGCGGCGGCAAGTATATTTACAGCGATGCGGACGGAGTCATCAGCCTCGCGCCCGGTCTGACATTCAGTCCGGAGGAACCGCTGTGGCTGAGGATGGAGCCCGACGACGAAAGCAAACCGACGTCGGACTTCGTCCCGGTGTATGTCAGGGTTATCCGGAGCGACTCGGACTTTGAAAAAACGATGAAGTCGGTGGACAGATCGCCGAACTTCACAGCCACGCCCAAAGAAAGCGGCCTTGTGGACGGAGAGGCGACCAGAGTGTATCCGGAGAATGTCAAACTGCCCATGACCGCCATGGCCACGCTGTCGTCCGCCGCGCAGGCCTTGGACGGAACCATCACGTTCCACGGCTACGTCGGAGACTTTAAAGACGGCCCGAAATTTGGTTTCTCGGTGGGCGGACTGAGTGACGCATTTGAATTGCTCAAGGACGCGAAAGATCAGATGAAAACGGAGGACGAATACGAGAGACTGAAGGATGAATGGTCCAAAGTCCTCGAAAAGAAAGCGGACGAAGGGAAAGAAATCTCCAGAAAAGAGCTGGATGAGATGCTGGCGGACATTGACGTGCCCCAATCTGCCCGGGCTCGCGTCGCGGACATCGTCGAGAAACGCGTCACGGAGTGCATTGAGAAAGAATTGGCGCGGCCAGAGGTGGCTGGCCTTGTGGAGAGTTTCGATGAATTGTTTGACGTACTGGACGGGCACATGGCGGCTTTGTGTAAAAAAATGGATACCGCCCTTGATTTTGCCTTTGATAAACTCGTAAACGTCCTGCAGCTTGAGAATCTTGCCGCCGCCGAACGGGCGTGGAAGGCGTTCAAAAGCGATTTCCAGGCCGCCAAAAACAATGTGGGGGCAAGAGGATGTCTGGATACGCTGAAAGACAAATACGGCATCACCGAAAAGACGTTTACCGTCGTGCCCGGCCTTGTCGCCGGCGGCATTGGCGGGATCGGCTATTTCGAAGTGACGTTTGACATGTACGGCAGGCAGCTGTCCAGCACGGGCGAGGTCATGGTCAGCGGATACGCCGAGGGCAAAAAAACATTTACGTTTGTGCTTGGCTTCATCCCGGTGTCCGTAGAGATCGGCGGCGGTTTGGGGTTGGGCGCCGCTGTCAAGACTGTGGTCGGCGCCAGCGGCGGCGGCGTGATGTTCAACGGCGAGGTCGTCGTCGGCATCAATCCGTACATGTGGCTTTCGGCGGGCGTAGGGGTCAGGAACTTGGCGTATTGCGGCGTTAGGGGCGACGCGGGTTTGTATATCGAAGTGTTCGCCAGCAACAACAATAAGCCGTCCACGTCCGGCAGACTCACCGCATCCGCGGGCATAGAAGCCGAGCTGTTGTTTTTCATCAAAAAAAGCTGGACGTTGGGGCGCTACGAAAAACAGCTTTGGGGGCGCGCGCGGACGGCGCGGGCGGCCTTCGGGGCGTTTGCCTTTGAAGATGAGGAAGCTTACTACGCGTATGAAGACGGCGGCTTTGCGCTGTCGTCCAGAGAGTACCTGAGCCACACCACACCGTGGAACGGCCGCTGGCGCGCAGACGGCGCCGCCGCGCTGAGAAGAAGCGCCGCGGCGGATATCCCGCTGCAAGACGGCGTTCTGCCGGGGTCCGTTCCCCAGTTTGCCAAAGCGGGGGATCAGACCGTCATGCTCTTCCAGGCGGACGACGGCGTCAGCCCGACCGGCAATCACATCAGGCTGATGTACACGGTTCTGCAAGACGACGGTTGGAGCGAGCCTGAACCGGTCTGGGACAACGGAACCTCGGATTTCTTCGCGAAAACCCTGACGGTGGGCGACGATCTGTACGTGCTCTGGCAAAAATCCAAGGCGGTCCTGGCGGAAGAGGAGGACCCCCAAGCGCTGCTGGATCAGACCCTGCCCAACATGGAGCTGTGTTTCGCGAAATGGGATGCGGACGCCCTGCAATTTGCGGAGCCGGCATACATAACCGACAACGACGCGGCCGAGATGACGCCGACGCTTGTCGCCGGCGAAGGCGGACTCACCGCGTTGTGGACGGAAGTCCGCGAGGGAGACCTCTTTGGGGGCGGCGAAGGTCTGTATGCGGCGGTCGGCAGCGTGCTTAGCGACGGCGCGTGGAGCGAACCCAAAACGCTGTTTGAGACGAGTACGTACATCAACGAACTGGCGGCCGGGTATGCCGGCGGCGAGCTGACAATCGCGTACGGCACATTTGGCGATGAGGACACGCCCGCGATATGGATATGGCACGGGGCGATCAGCGCGCCGATCTCCCATGCCCAAGGGGCCTCCGGACTGCGATTTTATGACGGACGGTTCTTCTGGCAGGAAGCGGGCAGCATTTACAGCTATGACGCCGCCGCCAATGAGGCGCTCCCGCCCGTCACGGCCGGCGGTGGGCTGATATCCGGTTCATACCGAGTGATGGAGGGCGCGGGCAAAAAGGCCATTGTCTGGGCGGAGCCAAACGTCGATACCGACCCGGAGGCGGAAAGGTATGTGATCAGGGCGTCCTTTGCGCAGGCCGACGGATATGGCCCGCCGGTCACGCTGAAAACCGTCGGCGGCGAGCTGGCCCATTTTGACGCGGCGCTGACCGAGGAGGGCGGCTGGCAGTTTGTCCTGAACACGTACCAAGCTGCGGAAGGGGGCGAGGAAGAGCCAGAACACGCGCTCTGGTATGCCGAGGTGGAACCCAAGACGGACATCGCCCTCGACTATGTGTACGCCTCGGCCGCCGATGTGGCCCATGGCGTGCAGCCGATAGACCTGGTGGTGAGGAACCTGGGCGAAACGGCCGTCGAGCAGCTGTACGTCACCCTGACAGGTCACGAAGCGCTGACGAAGCCCCTGACACTGGCCCCGGGGCAGACGGCGACGGTCAGTGAAACCGTGGACTTGCACAAACTTCCGGCTGACGGGCGCCTGCGCGCCGAGGTTTCCTGCGAAGGGGACAGTGATTCGGACAACAATGTGTACGAGACGACGGTAGGCTTGACGGACGTGGCCGTCAGCGTGACGCAGCAGCGGGTGGGCGATCGGATCTTCCTGACGGCCGCGCTGTCCAACGATGCGGATATCGCGACGGAAACGACGCTCACCGTCCGCGAAAACGACGCAAACGGCAGGCTTTTAAGTGAAAAGCGACTCGTTGCGGACAGCCGGAAAACCATCGAGGTGTTCTTCGATGTGGATGTGCTGCGCACCGCGGCAGACAAGCTTTACTTTGAGGCGGAAACCGCAAAACCCGACGCCTATCCGGACAACAACCGCGTGACGGCGCCCCTTTACAGGGAACGCCCGACGCCGCCGGCGGCGGATCTGACGATGGATCCGGCGCAGGAGATTCGGTGGGTCCCGGCCGAAGGGGTTTCGCTCAGCGGAGAAAGCCTGTTTTACAGACAGGAAGAGAACGAGACACCCGAAGAAGCCAAGTTCACGGCGCGCGTGTATCCCGAAGACGCGAGCAACCGAGACGTAGTATGGCTCTCTTCCGACGCGCGCGTCGCGCATGTGGACGACAGCGGACAGCTCACCCTGAGAGCGCCGGGCCAGACCGTGATCACGGTCGTCACGAAGGACGGCGCCCACAGGGACAGTTTGGAAGTGACGGTCAAAGACGCCCGCCATACATTGACGGTCGGGGAAACCGTGGGCGGATATGTGACAGTCGACGGCGCGAGGGCCGGTGAGGCGGAAAGCGTCGAGAGAGAGGGCGGAGACCAGGTGTCGATAGAGGCGGCGCCCTTCGCGGGGTACAGGTTTGTACGCTGGGTCAGCGTCCCGTCCGACTGCCTAGACGACGAGATGTCGAATCCGGCCGTGCTCACGATGCCGGATGAGGACGCGACGGTTCAGCCGCTGTTCAAGCTCTCCGGGAAAAATCGCGTGCTGTGGTCTCTCTCTCTGAACCCGCCGCCCAGAACCGAATATTACGAGGGCGAGCAATTGGATATATCTGGGATTTCTGTCCTGGGCAATTTTGACGAGGGCGATGGGTTCGGCCTCTCCGGGTATGCCGTCGATCCAGAGCCCGGAACCCCGCTCACGCGGGATATGGAGAGCGTAACCGTCAGTTATACGGAGGGCGGCGTCACCAAGACGGCGCGCTTTGAGATCACCGTGAAAGAACCGCAGCTGCAATCCATCGCCGTCACGGCGCCCGACACAACATTTTATGTCGAGGGCAGCCGTTTGGACCCCGAGGGGCTTGTCGTGACCGCGCACTACACAAACGGCAGCCGGCCGATCGACGACTATACAATGGACCTCGGCCTCGACGATCCGCTGACGCTCGATCGCAACAAGGTGACAGTCAGCCATTCCGAGGGCTCGGTCACCGTTACGGACAGCTTCGACGTCACCGTTGTGAAAGAGATCCATATCAACGGCGTAGAGGTGGGCAGCAAACAGACGACGGTGTATTTCGGCATTCATTCCGCAGCCGGCAAGGGATATGCGGTCCATTTGGCCGAGATGCCGGAAGAATTGGCGGGGGGACAGCCGGAAGACTGGCGGTTTGCACCGTATACCAACGTGAGCTATCAAAAGACTGGTCTCGTCATAAAGGGCCTGACAAAGAGCAAGAACTATTTGATGTACATCACGTACACAGAGAACGGAGCCGTCGCCGAACAAAGCTTCCCTGTGTTGATACCGAGCAATCCGTTGTCTATCACCGACGAAGACGGATACCTGATCGTCACGACGGCGTCGGAGCTTGACGCCATTCGCAGCAACCCGGCGGGGAAATACAGACTGTACGCCGACATCGATTTGACGGACTATATCTCATCGAACTGCACAGCCGAAAAGGGCTGGTATCCGATTGGGTATGGCGCCCCCTATTTCAGCGGCGAACTCGACGGACAGGGCCATACGATCAGCGGGCTGTGGAGCGGCAAAGGATGGGGCATATCTTACAAGGGTCTGTTTTCGGTCACGATGGGCGCCGTGATCAAAAACGTGCACATTGAGCTCGACGAGAGGGGTATCACCGGCGGGTATGAAGTCGGCGGGGTCACCGGGGACGCCAGAAACGGCACGGTGATTGAGAACTGCACGGTGTCGGGCGGCCAGATTGTCGTCACGGGCGGAGGATACGCCGGCGGCCTTGTCGGGCGCGCATACGGGAGCCCTCCGGTCGTTTTCAAGGATTGCACGGTCGCCGGCACATACACCAAAACCAGCGGCAACTATTCGGGCGGGCTTGTCGGCTGCGCGCTCGGCAAAACACAGATCATTCGGTGCCAGACCATCGACACCGTCTCCGAAGGCGGTTCCTATGTCGGCGGCCTGGCGGGGGCGCTGCACGGCGGCGCGTCGATCGAGGCGGCGTACGCAAGCGGAACGGTCAAGGCGGCGGCTTCCTATGCGGGCGGTCTGGCGGGGGCGGTATATGAGGCGTCTTCTATCAGCGGCGGGTACGCTGTCGTGGACGTCAGCGCGTCGCATTACGCCGGCGGACTTGTCGGAACATTGTACGGCCGTTCGACGCTGTTCAAATCGTGCGCTTACGGCGACGTTACCACAAAGAATTACATAGCCGGCGGACTGGTCGGAGAAGCGATTGCCGCCGTCATCAGCAATTGCTATGCCCAGGGTGACGTGAAAGGCACGACGGGCGTCGGCGGATTGGTCGGGTACTTTTCAGGGTCGGGCACCGGCGGCGACAAATCGGTTGAAAACTGTTATTCATCGGGGAAAGTAAGCGGCACAGGCACAACGGAATACGGTGCGTTCAACGGCCGTTCTGGGGTGAAATATTTGGGGACGAACCACTATGACGGCGACAAGGCGGGGGTTTCGCGCGGCCAGGGGACGAGCGGCTCGCCCGCCGGAGCGCCGTCCGCGTACCCGCAGAGCCAGACGACGGCCAATATGATGAAACGGTCCACATTCGCCGGCTGGGATTTTGAGAACATCTGGCACATACGCGAAGGCGAGTATCCGTTCTTTGAGCGCATCGCTTCAGACGAACCGCAGCCGTAAGGCGGCGCCTGCAGACAAAGCCCGGCGGCCGTATCCCCTCGGGGCGCGGCCGCCGGGCTTTGAAGTGATTCCATTGGTTTTGACGCCTTCACTGTCTCGCGCGGGCGCGCAGGGCGCCGGCGGCCCAGAAGAGGAGGAAGGCTGCGATGTTGACGAGGACCACGCTGGCCCCCGTGGGGGTGTTGTAGAGATAGGAGCCGACCACGCCGAGAGAGAAGCAGAGGACCGAGACGCAGGCGGCGCACACTGTCACGCTCCGGAATCGTTTGCACACCCGCATGGACGTGAGAGCGGGGAAGATGATGAGGCTGGAGATCAGCAGTGCGCCCATCATCCGCATGCCAAGCACGATAGTGACCGCCGTCAAAAAGGCGATCAGCATGTTGTACAGCCCAACCTTGATTCCCGTGGCCCGCGCGAAGGTCTCGTCGAAAGTGACCGCAAAGAGCTTGTTGTAAAACAGGACAAACAACGTCAGCACCACGACGGCCAGGACGACGCTCAGCGTGACGTCGTCGTGGCGCAGGGCCAGGATGCTGCCGAACATGTAGTTGCAGACGTCCGTGTTCATGCCTGTCGTCATCGAGATGACCACGACGCCCACCGCCAGGGACCCGGTGGTGATCAGCGCGATGGCCGCGTCGCCCTTGATCTTGCTGTTTTCACTGATGCGCAGCAGCAAAAACGCCGCCAGCACCACAATGGGGATGGACACCGTGAGCGGCGCCATGTTCAGCGCCGTGGCGATGGCGAGAGTCCCGAACCCGACGTGCGAAAGCCCGTCGCCGATCATGGAGTAGCGCTTCAACACCAGGCTCACGCCGAGCAGCGCCGCACAGAGCGAGACCAGCAGACCCACCACCACCGCGCGGATCAGAAAAGTATACGAAAACATCTCCATGAGGATCTCAAACATGCCGCGTTCCTCCTTCGCCTTCGCCGCTTGCACCGGCTCCTTCGGCGTGCGCGTCCCCCGTGGCCTGCGGGGGGAGGCCCAGAAATTCGATCCCCGCGCGGGAGGTCATATACTCTTTCGTCAGGCCGAAAAACACCTGCGTGTGCCGGAGCTGTAAGATGTGGCTCGCGTCTCGCACCGCGCTGCGGACGTCGTGGGAGACCATAATGATGGTGAGACCCGCGCCGTTTAAGTCTTTGATCAGCCGGTAGAGCTCTCCGGTCATCACCGGATCCAGCCCGGCGACCGGTTCGTCGAGCAGCAGCAGCGTCCTTGTGGCGCAGAGGGCGCGGGCCAGCCGCACCCTCTGCTGCTGGCCGCCGGAGAGTTCGCGGTAACAGTGGCTGCGCAGCGCCGTGAGCCCGAGCCGCTCCATGTTGGTCTCCGCGTCCGCCTTGTCCCGCCGGGTGTAAAACGGGCGCAGGCCGCGGTGGGACAGACAGCCGGAGAGAATGACCTCGTATACGCTGGCCGGGAAGTCCTTTTGTACAGCAGTCTGCTGCGGCAGGTAGCCGATCTCGTCCAGCCGAAGGCCGTCACCCATCAGGACGCCCCCGGCCTGCGGGGCCTTTAGCCGCAGGAGCCCCTGTATGAGCGTGCTTTTGCCGGAGCCGTTTTCCCCGACCACGCAGAGGTAGTCCCCGCGGTGGACGGCAAAACGCAGGCCGCTGACGGCGGTCTTGCCCTCATAGCCAAACGAGGCGTCCTGACAGGTGATCAGCGCCATCTTATCCCAAGGCCTCCTTCAAAGTATCCACATTTTCCCACATCACGTCCAGATATCCGACGCCGTTTGTAAAGTCCGTCTTAGAGATGTTGTGCGCCGCGTGGAGAAGGCGCACCTGCGCGCCGGTGGCCTCGCTGATGGCGTCCGCCATCTTTTCATTCGAGAGCTCGATGTGAAAGACGACCGGGATCTGTTCCGCGTTGATCTTGTCGATCAAAAAGGCCACGGTCGCCGCGCTCGGCTCCGTCTCGGTGGAGCAGCCGGGGAAAGCGGCAAAGTAATCGAGACCGTAAGCGTCCGCGAAATAGCGAAATGGGAACCGGTCGCCGAGGACGATCGTCTTGCGCCGCGCGCCGCTTACCACTTCCTGGAAGGCGGCGTCGAGCTTGTCGAGCTCGGCTTGGTACGACGTCGCGTTTTGCCGGTAGGTATCGGCGTTCGCGGCGTCCGCCTCGCAGAGCGTGTCGGAGATCTTTTGTACGATCAATTTGGCGTTCCGCGGAGACGTCCAGACATGTTCATCGTACTCAGGCCCCTCCTCTTCAGGGTCTTCGTGCTCCTCTTCCTCTTCTTCTTCCTCGTGGTCGTGTTCGTCGTCTTCCATGCCCTCGACGATCTCTTCCTCCACCACCTCCACGCAGTCCATCAGCGTGATGATCTTCATGTGGCTTACGTCCATCGATGAGAGCACATCGTCCACCCAGGCGTCGGAGTCGCCGCCGACATAGAGAAACACGTCGCAGTTTTGCACCTGGATGGTATCCTGCGGCGTCGGCTCGAAGGAGTGACTTTCGGCGGCGGGCGGCAGGAGCATGGACACGTCGGCCTTGTCGCCCGCGATCACGCGCGCGAAGTCGAAGGGCGCGAACGTCGTGGCGACCACGCTCAGCCGGCCGTCGTTCTCGTTTTTATCGCCGGTGTTCAGTGCCCCGGTCGGGCTGCAACCGGCCGCCCCCGTGGCCAGAATGAGACCCGCGAGGGCACAGGCGATCCATCGTTTCATTGAGAAAAAACCTCCCTTGTTCTGTCATTGGGTGCAAAAAAACAGGGAACGCCCGCGCCGGGCGGCCGGACGGCGTCACACCGTTGGCTGCGGGCGCGGCAATCCCTTAGGGAGATTCTCTCAGTTATTGCACCTGACTTTCAGGCGCACGGGGCTGACGCAGCCCCCGAGGGCTGCAAGCGTTTTCCAGACGGTGTGGACGGTGCGCAGCCAGACGACGACCAGCCAGACGGCGATCGCCGTCTGGCTGCATTGTTTCAGCCACTGCCCCAACACCTGCGCGCAGACCGCGCAGCACCCGCCGGGGCCCTCGTGGTCGTGGTTGTGCGTCAGCACAAAGACCGCCGAGGAGACGGCGGCGGCCGCCACGCAGAGGCACAGCAACAGCGCAAGGGCCTTGGCGCGCGGCGTGTACCGCCGTACGCTGCTGTTCATCGCCGCGCCCCCTCTCCAAACCGATCGCCTGCTCCGGATGTCCCGCGCCCGGGCAGCATCGCCTTCCGACGGCGTCCGGGTTCGCCTCGTCTGCGGCGCCCATCGAAAATCGCTTTCATTGTAGCAGGGACGCCCGGGAAAGTCAATGGACCCCGAGTCCCTCCGTTCACATCCCCTCCGACCGTGCGTCCAGTACGTCCGCGATGATCCGGTTGGAGAGCAAAAATCCTTGCGGCGTCAGACGCCAGCGGTCCCCTTCGCTGCGGGCGAGACCGCGGGCGGCTTGGGCCTCCAGGGCGCGCTCGATGGGTTCGAAACTCTGCTTGTAAAGACGGACATACTCGTTGCCCGACACGCCGTCCGCCGTGCGCAGGCGCAGCATCAGGTACTCCGCCGCCCGCGCCTCGATGGGGATCTCCTCCAGCTCGCGCAGGATGTCGCCGCCGTCCAGCACGCCGCGCACGTAACCCGTGAAGTCGCGGACATACGACCAGCGCCGACCGCCAAAGTCCGAACAGGCCGACGGACCGAGACCGATGTAGGGCGCCAGTGTCCAGTACTTTAAATTGTGGCGCGAGACGCGCCCGGGTTTGGCAAAATTCGAGATCTCATATTGGAGATATCCATTTTCTTCCAATGCGGCGACGGCGGCCAGATATTGATCGGCCTGTGTGTCGTCGTCGGGGAAGACGTAGTCGGCCCGGTCGCGCCAGAGCGGCGTGCCCTCCTCCAGTTTGAGGCCGTAGCAGGAGATGTGTTCTGGCGCCCATGCGACGGTCTCAAGCAGCGTCGCGCGCCACTCCTGCGTTGTCTGCCCAGGCAGGCCGTAGAGCAGATCGACGCCGATGTTGTCAAAACCGGCCGCCCGCGCCTCATCGAAGGCGGCCCGGGCCTGGCGCGCGTTGTGGACCCGCCCCAGCAGGGCGAGCGTGTCGTCGTCCAGCGACTGCACGCCGAGAGAGAGACGGTTGAAACCCGCCCGCCGGAGCTTTGCCAGCAATTTGCCATCCACAGTGCCGGGGTTTGCCTCCAGCGTGATCTCCGCGCCGGCGGCCAGCGGGAGGCGCCGCCGGATAAGATCCATCAGCGCGTGCAGCGGTTTGAAACCCAGTACCGGCGGCGTGCCGCCGCCAAAATAGACTGTGTCCACCGTGTGACGCGTGAGGGCGGGCGCCGTCTCCGTCAGGTGGGCGGACAGCGCCTTGGCGTAAGTCTGTTTGGCGCGCTCGTCCCCGTCCGGCACCGAATAGAAGTCGCAGTAGTCGCATTTTTTTTGGCAAAACGGAATGTGGAAATACAGCCCCACGGTCTGCCCCATCGCGCACGCCCCCATTCTGATATCTCTGTAGCGCGCCGCTACTCGTCCAGTTTCAATACGGCCATAAAGGCCTCCTGCGGCACTTCGACGCTGCCGAGGCTGCGCATGCGCTTCTTGCCCTCTTTCTGTTTTTCGAGCAGCTTCTTCTTCCGGGTGATGTCGCCGCCGTAGCATTTGGCCAGCACGTCCTTGCGCAGGGCCTTGACGGTCTCGCGGGCGATGATCTTCCCGCCGATCGCCACCTGCACCGGCACCTCGAACATCTGCCGGGGGATGTTGTCCTTCAGCTTCTCTGCGATGCGCCGCGCGCGCGGGTAGGCCTTTTCGGCGTGGACGATGAAGCTCAGCGCGTCCACCGAGTCGCCGTTCAAAAGAACGTCCAGCTTGACAAGATCGCTTTTGCGGTACTCGGAAAATTCGTAGTCGAGTGATGCGTACCCGCGCGTACGGGATTTGAGCGCGTCGCAGAACTCATAGATGATCTCGCCAAGCGGCAGATCGTAATGCATCTCCACCCGGTCGGCGTCGAGATATTTCATGTCGCGAAACGTCCCGCGCCGTTCCTGACACAGGTCCATGATACTCCCGACGTACTCGGAGGGCGTCAGGACGTTCGCCTTGACAAAGGGTTCCTCCGGGTAGTCGAGCTCCGTGGGGTTCGGGTAGTTGAGCGGGTTGTCGATCAGCACGGTCTCGCCGTTTGTCCGGTGGATCTTGTAGATGACGCTGGGCGCGGTCGTGATGAGGTCCAGGTTATATTCCCGCTCCAGACGTTCCTGGATGATCTCCATGTGCAAAAGACCCAAAAAGCCGCAGCGAAAGCCGTAGCCCAGCGCCACCGAGGTCTCCGGTTCGAAGGTCAGGGAGGCGTCGTTCAGCTTCAGCTTGTCCAGCGCGTCGCGCAGGTCCGGGTACTTGGCGCCGTCGGCCGGGTAGACGCCGGAAAAAACCATCGGCTGCGCGCGGCGGTAGCCGGGCAGCGGCTGCGCGGCGGGCCGGGCGTCGTCGGTGACCGTATCGCCCACCTGGGTGTCGCGCACGGTTTTGATCGAGGCGGTGAAGTAGCCCACCTCGCCGGCCGTGAGCCCGTCGGCGCACGGTTCCATCCCGAGCGGGCGCAGCACGCCGGTCTCCACGACCTCGAACACCGCGCCGGTCGCCATCATGCGAATGACCTGCCCCGGCTGCAGCCGCCCCTCCATCAGCCGGATGTAGACGATGACGCCCCGGTAAGAGTCGTATTGGCTGTCGAAGATCAGCGCGCGCAGCGGTGCGTCCGCGTCGCCCGAGGGCGCGGGGATGCCGGACACAATGGCTTCCAGCACCGCGTCGATGCCCTGCCCCAGCTTGGCCGAAACGCGGGGCGCGTCCAGAGCGGGCAGACCGATGACATGTTCGATCTCCTGAATGGCCCGCTCCGGGTCGGCGGAGGGCAGGTCGATCTTGTTGAGGATCGGCAGGACCTCAAGGTCGTGTTCGAGCGCCAGGTAGGTGTTGGCCAGGGTCTGCGCCTCGATACCCTGCGCGGCGTCCACCACCAGCAGCGCGCCTTCGCAGGCGGCCAGGCTGCGGGACACCTCGTAGTTGAAATCCACATGGCCCGGCGTGTCGATGAGATTCAGCACATACGCCTGCCCGTCGGCCGCCGTGTAGTCGAGCCGCACGGCGCGCGCCTTAATCGTAATGCCCCGCTCGCGTTCCAGCTCCATGTTGTCCAGGATCTGGTCGGCCATCTCACGCTGAGCCACCGCGTGGGTGGACTCAATCAACCGGTCGGCCAGCGTAGATTTCCCGTGGTCGATGTGAGCGATGATGCAAAAATTGCGCAGCATGTCTTGCTTTATCACCGGAAGTCTCCTTCCCACCGCGCGGAAGCCGCGGCCTCTCGCGCCTTTGTACCTCAAAGTGTAGCCTATGTTCGCGCGTGTGTCAAGCCGCACCGAGGCAAGTCCCGCGCAGCGCCGTTTCAAAGGTATGGGCCCGCGGCGATCGGGCGATACTGAAACGGGAGGGGCGGTGAAAGGAGGCGCGTATATGACGAGAGTGAGAGACCCGTTTGCCGTGGAGACCGCCGATGGGTTCCCGGTACTGCACAGCGGGCCGGCCAGCCGGCCGCACGCCGCCCGCGCGGTAAGCGGACCGGCGAAACAGCAAAAACATGTGAAATCAGAAGAAAAACCGCCAAACAAGGAGAATGCGGGAGACAAGTAGGCCAGGTAAGGATACAGCGGCCCCCTATGGTCAGGAAAGGTCAAAATAGAAATTGCCATTTGGGAGCGAAACGGGTACGATAAAAATAAAGGTCAGGGAATGTCAAGCAGGGGGACGAGGCCCATGGCGATGAGCGATCTGATCGAGAAATTCCTGCTCCAGATGCTTGAGGAGCTGGGCGGCGTCGCCGAACTGCAGCGCGGCGAATTGGCCGAGCGGTTTTCCTGTGTGCCCAGCCAGATAAACTATGTGCTGATGACGCGCTTCAGCCCCGAGCACGGGTTCCTTGTGGAGAGCCGGCGGGGCGGCGGCGGGTATATCCGCATCACCCGTGTCTCCCCGGAGCCGACGGCGCTGCTGATGCATGCGATCAACGCCGTCGGGGAGGCGATTGACGGCCCGAGCGCCGCCGCCTTTTTAAAGAACCTGCTGCAGGCGGGCGTGCTGTCGCTCGGGGCGGCGCGTCTGATCGGGGCCGCGCTGGGCGACGCCGCGCTGCGCGCTGTCCCGCGGGAGCGCCGGGACGCCGTGCGGGCCGGCATTCTCAAACAGTGTCTGGTACACACGTACTACAGTCTGTGACACCCCGCCAGAGCGGAAATTTGCAAAAAATGGAACGCGCGGGGTATCTGAGAGGCCGTTTGCATCGATATTATAATTTGGACAGCCAAAGTGCCGGCGCCGCGCCGGACGCGAAGTGTCAAAAGGGAGGGATTGTATGTTGTGTCAACATTGCGGACAGCATGAGGCCACCCGGTTTTACCGCACGACGGCAAACGGCAAAACCCAGGAACTCTGCCTCTGCCAGGCATGCGCGGCCGCGGCCGGGCTGGAGGGCGAGTTTCCGCAAAATTTCCCCGTTTTCTTGGGCGACATGCCGGCCATCCTGTCCGACATGATGGGCTTGCGGGCCCCGGCGGGCCGGCAGGTGCGGGGGGTCTGTCCGTCCTGCGGCGCCAACCTGCAGGAGATTTCACGGACGGGCAAAGCCGGCTGCGCGGCCTGCTACACCCATTTTCAGGCGGTGCTCCTGCCCTACATCCGCAAGATGCACGGCAATGCGGTTCACACCGGCCGGGCCCCCCGCGGGCAGCGCGCGGAGCTGCGCCGCCGGAGCGAACGGACCCAGCTGGAAGCGCAGCTGCAAGAGGCGATCGGCGCGCAGGCGTTCGAACGCGCCGCCGAGCTGCGTGACGAGATCAAACGGCTGGAGAAGGAGGTGTGAGACGTGGCGGCTGACAAAAAAAAGGAGGAGGCGCGCCGTGATGTGTACGACGACATCGCGGTGAGCACGCGCATTCGGCTGGCCCGCAACCTCGCCGACATCCCCTTCCCGGGCCGGATGAGCGACGAACAGGCCGAAGAGATTTTGGAGAAAGTCTCCGGCCTGTTCCGGCCGCTGGCCGACGGCGCGCGGTTTCACACGGTGCGCCTGACGAAGGAGAACCGGTTGGAAGCGCGGGTATTGGTCGAAAAACATCTGATCTCCCCCGAATTTGCCGGTTCGGACCGGCCGCACGGCGTGATCCTCTCGGAGGAGCGCGGCGTCAGCGTGATGGTCGGAGAAGAGGACCACATCCGCATCCAGACCATCGGACCCGGGCTCTGTCTGGAGGAGCGCATGCAGGAGGCGCAGCGCGTGGACGAGGTCATCGACGGCGGGCTGCCGTATGCTTTTGACGGGGATTTCGGCTATCTCACCTCCTGCCCGACGAACCTCGGCACCGCCCTGCGCGCCAGTGTGATGCTGCATCTGCCGGCGCTCACGGAGAGCGGCGCGATCCGGGAGATCATCGCGGCCGTCGGCAAGATGGGGCTGGCTGTGCGCGGTCTCTACGGAGAGGGCTCCCAGGTCCAGGGGGCGCTGTACCAGGTGTCGAACCAAGCCACGATGGGCCTTGCCGAATCGGAGATCATCAGCCGTGTGACGATTGTGGTGGAGCGCATTGTCGAGCAGGAGAGGGCCCTGCGGGCTCGGTTTAAGTCCCAGCGGCCGGTGCGGTTTGGGGACAGGGTCTGGCGCGCCTGGGGTCTGCTCGCCTACGCGCGGCTTCTCCCCGGCGAGGAGACGATGCGGCTGTTGTCCGACCTGCGCTGGGGCGTGGCCGAAGGGGAACTGCCCCCGGTACCGATGGCGCGGCTGAACGATTTGCTGCGCGACATCCAGCCCGGTGTGCTGGCGAACGCGGCCGGCCGGATGCTGGACGCCGGTGCGCGCGACGCGGCGCGGGCCGACGCGGTCCGCGCCGCTCTGGCGGCGGTAAATGCAAAGGAGTGGAAACGAAACGATGTATGAGAATAGATTCACCGATCGGGCGCAGGCCGCGATCCGGCTGTCGCACCAGGCCGCGGCCGAGCTGGGGCATGGCTATGTGGGCAGCGAGCACCTGCTGCTGGGACTTTTGTTAGAGGAGGAGGGCGTGGCGGCCCACGCGCTCCGGGGTGTGGAGATCACGGCGGACGCGGTGCGCAAACAGGTGATAGAAGCCGTGGGCCAGGGAGAGCCCAACCAGACGCCGGTGCAAGGGCTCACGCCCCGGTCCAAGCGGATCATTGAGCTGGCGTTTGCCGAGGCGGGGCGCATGGGACACAGTTATGTGGGCACCGAGCACCTGCTGCTGGGCATCTTGCACGAATCCGACTCCGTTGCCGCGCGGCTGCTGACCGCGATGGGGATGGATATCCGCCGGGTGTATCAGGACATCGTGGGTACGCTGGGCGCGGAGCCGTCCCGCCAGGGCGCCGGCGTCGGCCCCGACGTTGGCGGCGGGCGGGGCCAGTCCCGCGGCCGGCGCGGGGAGACAAAGACGCTCGACCAGTTCGGGCGCGACCTCACCGACTACGCGCGGGAGGGGCGGCTGGACCCGATCATCGGGCGGGACGCCGAGATCCAGCGCATCATCCAGATCCTCTCGCGCCGGACAAAGAACAACCCGGTGCTGATAGGGGAGCCGGGTGTGGGCAAGACGGCCGTCGCCGAGGGGCTGGCGCAGAAGATCGTGGCCAGCGAGGTGCCGGAGAACCTGCGCGACAAGCGCGTCGTGACACTGGATCTTTCTGGCATGGTGGCGGGCACGAAGTACCGCGGCGAATTCGAGGAGCGCATCAAGGCCGCGATGGAGGAGATCCGCCGGGCCGGCAATGTGATCTTGTTCATCGACGAGATCCATACGGTCATTGGCGCCGGCGCCGCCGAGGGCGCAATCGACGCGGCCAATATCTTAAAGCCGGCGCTCTCGCGCGGGGAGATTCAGGTGATCGGCGCGACGACGCTGAACGAGTACCGCAAACACATCGAAAAGGACGCCGCGTTTGAGCGCCGCTTCCAGCCGGTTACGGTGGGTGAGCCCTCCCAGGAGGAGACCGTCGCCATTTTGAAGGGTCTGCGCGACCGCTATGAGGCCCACCACAAGGTGAAGATCTCCGACGCGGCCATCGAGGCGGCGGTTGTAATGTCCACGCGCTACATCTCCGACCGGCAGCTGCCGGACAAGGCCATCGACGTCATCGACGAGGCGGCCAGCCGGCTGCGTTTGCAGAGTCTCACGGCGCCGCTCGACCTCAAGGAGCGCGAGGAGAAGGTGCAGAAGCTGGCGCAGGAAAAAGAGGAGGCCGTCCACATGCAGGACTTCGAGCGGGCCGCGCGTCTGCGCGACCAGGAAAAGGCCCTGCGCACCGAGATTGAGGCCGAACGCACGTCGTGGCAGGACGCGCAGTCCCGGCAGTCCGGCGAGGTGGGCGAGACCGAGGTGGCCGCCGTGGTGTCCGGCTGGACCGGCATTCCGGTCACCCGCCTGACCGAGTGTGAGTCCGAGCGGCTGCTCAAGATGGAGGAGACGCTGCACGGCCGCGTCATCGGGCAAAACGAGGCGGTGAGCGCCGTCTCCCGCGCGATCCGGCGCGGGCGCGTGGGGTTGGGGGACCCGAAGCGGCCGATCGGCTCGTTTATCTTCCTCGGGCCCACCGGCGTGGGCAAGACGGAGCTGTGCCGCGCGCTGGCCGAGGCGCTGTTTGGCGACGAGAACGCGATGTTGCGCGTTGACATGTCGGAGTTTATGGAAAAGCACACGGTGAGCAAGCTGATCGGCTCGCCGCCCGGGTACGTCGGTTTCGACGAGGGCGGTCAGCTCACCGAGAAGGTGCGCCGCCGGCCGTACAGCGTCATCTTGTTCGACGAGGTTGAAAAGGCGCACCCCGACGTGTTCAACATCCTGCTCCAGATTTTGGAGGACGGCATCCTGACGGACAGCCAAGGCCGCCGCGTGGATTTCAAGAACAGCATTGTGGTTATGACTTCCAACGTGGGCGCGCGCAGCATCACGGAGCGCGGGCGGATGGGTTTTGCCACCTCCGAGCGGGAGACCTTGAGTACCGCGGAGCTGCGTTCGGCGGTGATGACCGACCTGCGGCGCGCTTTCAGGCCGGAGTTTTTGAACCGCATCGACGAGATCATCGTGTTCCACCAGCTCACGCGGGAGGACATTCGTCAGGTGGCCGCGCGGATGATCCGCCAGGTGGCGCAGCGTGTGGCGTCCCTCGGCGTCACGCTGGAGACGGACGACACGGCGCTCGATCTGCTGGCCGAGCGGGGTTTCGACCCCGTCTACGGCGCCCGCCCGCTGCGGCGCGCGATCCAATCGGCCATCGAGGACGCCGTGGCGGAGCGCATGCTGGACGGTCGCGCGAAGCCCGGGGACACCCTCCGTGTCAGCGCCCAAGGCGGCGAATTCTCCCTCGCCCTCGCGGCCCCCGTTATCCCGCCCCCTGCCCCGGTGCCGGCGCCCGTCATATAATCAGCGCCCCGCCATCGAAAGCACATCAAAAATTTTCACATTTTTGGATGCAGGTTTGAGTGAATAAAAATATGGGAAAAGATAAGCTTTTTCATAAAAAATAGAAGAAACTGCAATAAACAAGAGAAAATCGACCAATAACAGGAAGTATTTGTAAGAGTGCTTGCAAATACTTCCTGTTATTTCTATGGGAAAATCTACGATATATCGTAAGAAAGCACCATCCACTTCGAAGATGTAACAGGAGGAATGGAATGTGAAGACAAGAACAAGAGCGATGAGTTTTGTGCTGGCCTTTGTCATGTTGCTAACGGTGACAGCCATTGGCGTTTGGACAGCGCAGATATCTTCTGTCGCGACAGCCTCAGAGCCGCTCGATATGCAGGCGGTATTACAAGAAGGGGATCCGTTTGCATTCATGAAAAATGAATATGGGCTAGGAGATTCGCTGCAAGACGAATGGGTGCAAACCCCGCAAAGCGTGGCTGTGCCGGTGCAGAGATACATCGTCAAGTATAAAGAGGGCGAGGAAGCGCAGGCCAGAGAAATGGTCGCTCCTCTTGTGTCGAGCTCACAGACGGTACAAGAGAAAGTGGACAGATTCAAAGAAACCGCATCGACGTCCCTTACGTTTGTGAACCCGGAAATGGGCGGTACGCCGTCCCGCACTGACTTGGCGACAGTGGACATGGAACGGCTGGAGGTACTCACGCTGCAGGAACCGCTGCTTCCGTCAGAGTTGTCTCAACAACTAGAAGATATGGGGGTCGGCTCTCATATAAGATATATTCAACCCGACTTTTGTCTTTCTCTGAAGGACTTGTCATTGGAATTGGAGACGACATCGGACTCAGGGACGACTTTGACAGAGGAAACGGAAGTTGTGTTTGGAGGAGGAACAACATCGTTCGAGTCAATTGAACAGACCGAGGGCTCCGAACAGGCGGCGCCCGTCTTGGTGGCCATGATTGACACAGGCGTAGACACAGCGCACGAGGACTTGGCGGACTTTCTGGTGGAGGGCTATAACGCGACGGACGGTACGAATCTCATATACGGCGTTGATCTGCCGGCGGCATACACACATGGCGTACATGTTGCCGGACTCATTCCGATACGGCGAGAGAGACGGATGCGAATGTAAAGATTTTGCCCATTCAGGCATTCAGGAACGCAGTGGCATACACCAGTGACATACTCGCCGCTATCGCCCATGCGGAGGAACAGGGCGCATCTATTGTGAACTGCAGTTTTGGGAGCACGTCTGACAATCCGGCGCTGTTTGAAACGATTCGAGACAGCAATATGCTGTTTGTCTGCGCGGCCGGCAACAGCCGGCATGACATGGCGGAGACGCCGTCGTACCCGGCGGCTTACGATCTGCCCAACGTGATCGGCGTCGCCTCAGTCAACAATGACGGGGGTCTCAGCTATTTTTCCAACTACGGGGCCGGCATTGTGGACATCACCGCGCCGGGGCGAAGTGTCATGTCCACAATACCTGAAAACGGAAGAGGACCGATGACAGGCACGTCTATGTCGGCCGGTATCGTGACGGGCGCGGCGGCAGCGGTGCTGTCGCTGGTGCAAGGAGAGGACCCGGATTTCGATCTGGCGTCTCTGCGCTTACGATTGCTGGATACGGCGGATCAGCTGAGCAATCTTCAGGATTATATATCTGAAGGCAGGCGGCTCAATTTGGCCTGCGCGTTGGAGGGAGAAAATCTGGGTGGCGTTCTTGATCTGGAGCCGGAAGAGGACACCGATGAAGCCGGTTATCAAGAAGATACCGGCGAACAGTTCTCCCTGTATTCGGGAGAGACAAATCAACCCACCAATATTGTGGTAAGTGCCACTCCGGTGTATCCTCCCCAAGAGTCAAGCGTATATCAATATCTGTTGATCGGTTATATTAGCGTTACGGTGTACGATGCAAATAACAATGTGTTGACAGGGCAGTCTCTTACCTTCGGTGTCCAAAACGGAGATGGAAGTGTTGTCGTGGATGCGAGCACGGGTCAGATTTTGATGCATTTTACCGCGACGAGTTTTCCAAGCAATCTTGTGGTATGGGCGGCCTGCGGTTCTATCAAGGGATACAGCGCCCCGCAGTCTTCTACAGTGCCCGCCAATCTGACGGTCTCTCTTTCCTCCGACAATCTGACGATTCCACAATCCGGCTCTGTCACAACGACGGCTGTGGCGACGGTGCGGAATTCCAGCAACGCGGTGCTCACGGGACAAAGCGTCTCGTATGCACTGGTGAGCAGTTACACCGGGGTGAGCATCAACAGCAGTACAGGTGTCGTGACAATATCTCCGTCGGCGTCCGCAGGAACCGTCACGGTACGGGCCACTTGTGGAGAGGCTACCAATACGGCGGCGTTCAATTTGACATCGTCATCCGGCGCGCCAGCCACGCTGACAGCGACGATAACACCGGGCACACTGACGATACCATCTTCCGGATCGTCGACCGCTACGGCAACCGCCACGGTGCGAGATGCGAACAACAGTGTGCTCACAGGGCAGACAGTCACCTATTCCTTGGTTACCGCCAAGACCGGTGTAAGCATCAACAGCAGCACCGGCATCGTGACGGTATCATCTACAGCGACAGCCGGGACAGTGACGGTCAAGGGAACCTGTGGGAGCATAACGGGCACAGCCACATTGACGCTGACGACAGCTGTGCCGTCGAGTCTCACCGTGACGCTTACCCCAAGCACTGTGACAATCCCGACAAGCGGGACGGCCACATCTACGGCGACGGCCACAGTGTGGGACGTGAACAACAATGTGCTTATCGGGCAAACGGTGACATACTCGCTGACAACCTCAAAAACAGGCGTGAGCGTCAACGGAAGCAGCGGTGTGGTGACGGTATCATCCACGGCGACAGCCGGCACGGTGACGGTCCAAGGGACCTGCGGGAGTGTGACGGGCACGGCCACATTGACGCTGACGACAACTGTACCGTCGAGTCTCACCGTGACGCTTACGCCGAGCAGCGTGACAATCCCGACAAGCGGAACAGTCACATCCACGGCCGCGGCGACAGTGCGGGACGCGAACAACAATGTGCTTACCGGGCAAACAGTGACATATTCGCTGCCGACGTCGAAGACAGGCGTGAGCGTCAACGGAAGCAGCGGTGTGGTGACAGTGTCGTCCACAGCGACAGCCGGCACAGTGACAATCCAAGGGACCTGTGGGAGCGTGACGGGTACAGCGACATTGACGTTGACATTGACATCCTCGGCGGTCAGCATGACGTTACAGGCAACGGCCAATAAAATCTACCACGTTTCAGTCAAAGGGAACAACGTAAGCTCATTCAGCGGGACAACCTATACGGTCACCTATGATGCCTCCAAACTGGAACTGCAGGACTTTGCCGCACAGACAAAACAGGGCAAGACAGCGCCGGGCGCGGTGACAGGCACAGGCCTCACCATTGTGTCGCACAGCAACGGCGTCCTCACTTTCACAGTGCAAAAGACGATCTCCAGTGGGTACAAGTGGTCGGGTGTATTGACGGTGTTGAAGTTCAGGGCTCTGTCAACTGGCAGCAACAGTCTGCAGGTTGCATAAAACACGTATTGAGTTCATAAACAATCCAAAAGACAATATACTGGGGGAAATAATATGAAGAAGTTTTATCGATTCGTCGCGTGTCTGCTGAGCGTAGTTCTTTGTGTTTCTCTGGCGCCGCGCGGGGTTGTCGTTCTTGTTAGCGCTGACAGTGAGACAGCGCAAGAGTTTACCGGCTACACGGTTAGGAGTGCGGAAGAGTACGAGGCGGTCAAAGAAGAGCTTGGATCCATTGCGCCCTTGACCAGAGAGTGTGACAGGTATTCGATGCTGTCCGATGCGGAAAAGGACAAGATTCTTACACTATATGGGATTACAGTGCCTGAGATGGAAGAACTGGAAGAATTGGGATTCTCCATCTCGACATCCGCACAATATGCCCGTGTTATGAACACCTATGACCTGAGCATGGAAGAAGTGGTTTATGCGGCAGACATGTTTGGTGATGTCAATTTGTTGGCGGTAGAACTTCGCCGATTTGGAGAATTCATCGCAGACAAAGAGTTGTCGCAAGAGATGATCGATCATGTGCGTGCCATGGTACTGGAAGGGCATGAATATGTGAAGGCAATGTATTCGTACGCAGCGGCCCAAGTCATGCAAATGGACGCCGAGACAGCGTCCGCATCGTCGTCAGGTATGCAAGCAGCGCCCGTCAGACGCTCACTGCTCAGCGAGCAGGAAGAATCACTCTTAAGCGAAGAGATGCTATGGTTTGAGTCGGAGGATCTGCAGGACTCTGAGTCGGTAGTGGACGAACATATCGTGGCACTGTCCGAATTTTATGGGATAGACCCGGAAGTTTTGCAGGAATATCTGGATGAAACAGCGATAGACATAGAAGAATTTGAAGAATTGCTAAAGGATGCGATGCTGGAACTGTGCCCTTCAGATGAGGAGACAGGAGAAAGTACAAGCCTGACGCAAAATCAGCTGAGCTCGGCATCCATGACGGCATCAGTATCATATAGCGCTATGTCGGGCACAGGAGAAGAGGAAGATGTAATATCAGCACCGTTTACATATCAAAAGACAGAGTATGAGAGTGTCAATTTGAATACAGGCGACTATATGTATGAAGAGACGGATCTGGTGTTACCTGGGAAGAATGGATTGGACTTAGTATTGACGCGCAGATATGATTCTTCTGACGCTAATATAGAAATTCCTTGGGGATTTGTAAGCAATCCAAATGCGATTGTGTACACACTCCGGTACGTATATTATCTGCAAAGCGCAGGCACGAATGATTTGGAATGTTATGAGAGCAATCGGATCTCTCCGAATCAATATAATAGATATACATGGGGAGATGGAGTTGCACATGATGTGCTATTACACGAATCAGCCATGGTAAGCTATGCTGGCCAATATGACTATTATATGGATCTAAGTGATGGAAGATGGTATTTTTGGGACACCTTCAGTATGAGAAACATGAACATTCAGTTCAGGATAAAAGACAAAGACTACATGATGCAGTGTATTGAGCAGTATATTGAACCGGCAGTATTCACATCAACTGATACTGTGACTGGAGAATTAATTGGTATTTTAGCGCAGCCTGAGATCATTGTCAATGAAAACACGCTAAGTACCGCAGCCTATAGTGGTACAAGCACTTTGGCAAATGCATACTCCCAAAACAGGTACGGATTGGGTATAGGATGGAGTTATGCTTTTACCTCCATTGACAAATATTTTGATACGACATATGACACTGACCTTATTGAGAATGAGACCCACTTTATGTTGAATCTTGCGGACGGGCGGAAATTTAGAGTCAACTTCGAGAACGGAGATACAGGCGAAATTGAAGGATATCTCGGCGAGAATATTATATTAACGACACAGAACCAAGGCGGCGCCAATCAGACGTATACAGTGAGATATGCAGATGGCAAGACAGAGACGATGAATAAGGACGGTTTTATCACACAGATTAAAGATAGGTACAACAACAGCATCAATTTTATCTATGAATACACATCCAGCGAGTACGATAGCCTTAGTCGAGCGAAGAAGATGACGATTACAGATACATTGGGGCGTGTTGTGACACTCGACGATTTTCAAAACAACTCAAGCAAAAGAATTTTAACGGCGCCAGATGGCACAACAAAAGAATTTACATTGGCGACGGATAACAGCAATGGAAGAACATACAAATATCTTACAGAAGTCAAAGATGAAAATGATCGTGCGACAGAATATAGATCAATTATACGTGAGGAAGAATTTAATGTATTTTCTCCTCGCCCACTGGAAGAAGATGGACTTATAGGGAAGATAGGGCGGAGATATTTGACGACAGTTTTTTACACAACGAATGTTGAAGAAGAAGAAGACGGAAGATGGTCCTTGCAATTCACCCAATGGGGCAGCTCTTTAAGGCACATTTCTAATGGAATTGGTCATCAGGGATATAGAAGGTTGAAAACGCGTTATATTTTTAGAAACAAGGTGGGAGAAAAGAGAACCAATATGACAGAATATTCCTACGAAAGTGATCCGACGGCTTACGGTCACACATATTTGTGGATTAACGGGAATGCCACAAAGTATTCCACCACGGCGAAAGATTATTACTACTGGTGGTGTGTCCCGGAAGGGGAGACGCGTCAAGGTAGCTTTATGGTTTATTACGGCAAAACACGATACGAATTTGACACCAGCAATCGGATGCGGCGAGAAAGGGTATATACGGCGCTCACAGATGAAGCGCCATATATACATGTAGATTTGTCAAATAATTCTATTATAAATCCTGACACACGGATACAAGAGAGAGATTACACATATGGCTGGACGGAGAAGCCGATCTCCATAGTTGAGCGGACATACAACTATGCCGGCGGAGGTGATTACGTAGAGAAAAGCCATCTATATGAATATGATTGGACAGGCAATGTCACGAAATATACAGACCCTGTCGGACATGTCACGGATTATACATATGATATTTCGACTGGAAACTATAATATGCCGCTGACAAAGACATACAAGCGTGACGCGAATACGACGATCAAAGAGCAGTACACCTTGACAGCTGATAAAAAGGACATCAAAATCCACGAAGCATATGAGAACAATGTGCGCAAACAGAAGACAGAGTACACCTATGACACTTA
>JAISCT010000071.1 GCA_031265355.1 Oscillospiraceae bacterium
GTAGAAACCACGAACGAAAATGGGTATCCGATGGCACACGATGCGCTGTATACAGACAGTCGCGTGTATGACTACGACTTTATGGTCAGTCAACCGGATATGAAAGTGATCCATCTGCCAGATATGCGGGCAGTCTTGGATAAGAATGGCCGCGTAGATCGGGATGAAGTAGCCGCACGGGGAACGAGAGAAACACGTGTCACCAATGACTACACAGGACGTACCTTGAGGATTACTCCAAACTCAACAACGCACAGCGTTGAAGGGAATAATAAACGCATATTGACAAATGGAAGACTTGGAGCTGAGGCCGCCGAGTTAGTGCGTTATGCTATCCCTGTAAACGGACTCAACGTCCAAAATAACAAAGTCATTGGAACGTATGCAATGGCAGCTTTGGCTTTAGATGATGTCGAGAACGAGTTTGTCGCTATCATCACAATTGATCAGTATGACCAGATTGACAATATCCAGTTTGAAGATGCCGTTCATTCGATCAGCGGGCGTATAAAAAGGAAAAGCCCTGGTCAGACACGAAGTCACGCTGTAAGAGCAAACGCCCATCCAGACACACAAGGCTTTTCCACCATTAGTATAGCGGACTTCCTTGACATTGTCAACAGTACGCACCAAGGGATTTTAAGCAACGACGTCCTGCGCCACTATCGGGCCGAGCGGGACATGGAAAGCTATTGGGGTAGTAGGACGCAGTTCTCGCTGAAAGAGGGAAAAGGCGAACAGCGGAATGCCAGAGAAGTTGATCACATAAAAGATCAAATGGAGCTCCCGTGACGATTGAGAATCATCGTGGAAACATGGCTGTAGTATTGTCACGCCCTGCAGGAAAGTGTTTTTACAAGGCTACGCGCATTCTGTCTCCAGACGGCACTGTGTTTGTTTTTGGACAATGAAAAAGCTCCCCTCGTACAGGCGGCTTTGGGCCATCGCTCAGAGGGGTTAGACACCCTCGCGAGTGGAGCGAAAGTCATGTCCGCAAACGAACAGGGAGCTTCTTCTAATCTCACCATACCACAGACAAACTAAGCTGTCAAGGAAAACTTGCAAAAATGCTCCATTATGGTTATTGAGGGGTGATGGAATGGCGGAGGTGAATACAAAGGCCCTCGAAACCTATGTAAAGCGTAGGCGCCAAGAGGATAAAAATGAGGTCAATACGGTGGCCTTGGAGGCCTATGTCAAAGCGAGACGGCCAGGGGCGTCTTATCTTACGCCAACTGCGTCCAATATGGGCGCTGCAAAAAAACGCCGCTTGCTCCGTGCCGGCGGCGTAGTATGATATTAAAGGAGCAGAAGAATACGCATATCCGAGGGCACGAATAAGCAATGAGAAAATAAAAGACATTTCCGGAACCACCCTCGATCAATTTGTAGAGACTACAAACGCCGTCGGAACCGGAAATGTCTTCGATTCTAGTATAGTACGGGGGAACCAAACTGTCAAGGAAAACTTGACGCCCGACCCGCCGGCGGGGGCTCGGATGAGTCTCAAGGATGACGACGCAGGCATTCAGACAGGGGTAGCTGTCAAAGGAATCAAAACAAGGTTGAGTATATCTTGACCGACGAGGAACGCAACCTGTGGCGTGAAATGTGGATGGAGACGTTTATCGGATGGCACTGTCCCCGTCAAGCAACGTCCGAGTGTTGATCGCCCGCGGGGATAAGGCATTCACGGCCGCGCAGGAAAAGGCCAAGGTAGCTGTGATACGGCGGAGACGCCAGCGCGGGGAGATCACCCGGAAAGCGCCGAGTGGACGACTGGGATGAAATTATGCAATGAAAATGAATAAAGAGATCTGCCAAATCAGCTTGGAGGCCTGTTTTTTTGGACCAGTTCCGGACCAGTAAACCAGAAAAAACTGGCCTAAACCGGATCGGTTGAGGGTAAATGAAAAAAGTCAAACTGCTGTAGCCCTTGGGCTGCAGCAGTTTGACTTGGTGGAGACAACAGGACTTGAACCTGTGACCCCCTGCGTGTGGAGCAGGTGCTCTACCAGCTGAGCTATGCCTCCGGATGGACGGGCGGCCTGACGGCGGCCGCCATAAGAATATGTGATTGGTGACCCGTAGGGGACTCGAACCCCTGTTACCGCCGTGAAAGGGCGGTGTCTTAACCTCTTGACCAACGGGCCTCGGACATCGCTTGCCCTGCCGCAGACACGCCCCACACCGCGGTGCCGCATACAGGGAGCTTTCATGTGAACGCGCCCGGCGCCCTGTTTCACACGAGGTAGGCTCTACCCTGGTAGCGGTAGTTGGATTTGAACCAACGACACTTCGGGTATGAACCGAATGCTCTAGCCAACTGAGCTATACCGCCATAGTGCAAAGTCTATTATAAGCGAAAAGATCCGACCTTGTCAAGAAGTTTTCCCGCAGACACAAAATGCAATCATTTTCCACATCGGTGCGGTCCCGGTCGGCGGCGCGGTTCTGCGCGGGAGCGCGGTCGGGTTTGTTCACGGCGCCGGCGGCGCCTCCGGAGCTGCCTCCAGGTCCGCGAGCCAGGCGTCGCAGACGGCGTCGCTGGGCATACGCCAGTCGCCGCGGGGCGACAGCGTGACGGAACCTATCTTTGGTCCGTCGGGCAGACAGCTCCGCTTGAACTGCTGCGCGAAGAAGCGGCGGCAAAATACCCGAAGCCAGGCGCGGATCTCGTCTGGCGCGTAGACGCCGGCAAACGCCGTGCCGGCCAGTGCCAAAACGGCGCGCGGTGCGCGCCCCCAGCGGACGATGTGGTACAAAAAGAAGTCGTGCAGCTCGTACGGCCCCACCAGCGCTTCGGTCTGCTGGCTGATTGCGCCGTCCTCGGGCGGCAGCAGCTCCGGACTGACCGGCGTGGCCAAAATGTCGCGCAGCACCGCCGCGAGAGCAGAGTCTCCGCAGGTGTCGGCCACGTGCCCGACAATGTGCCGCACCAGCGTCTTCGGTACGCCCGCGTTGACGCCGTACATGCTCATGTGATCGCCGTTGTAGGTGGCCCAGCCCAGCGCGAGCTCGGAGAGGTCTCCCGTGCCGACGACAAGTCCGCTTACCTGGTTGGCAAGGTCCATGAGCACGAGGGTCCGGACGCGGGCCTGTGCGTTCTCGTAGACCACGTCACGCGCATCCTCCGGATGGCCGATGTCGCGCAGGTGGCGCCGCACGCTCTCGGAGATGTCGATCTCACGGCAGGTGACGCCCAGCGCCTCGCACAGGCGGTGGGCATTTTGGCGCGTGCGCGCGGTGGTGCCGAAACAGGGCATTGTGACGGCCAGAACGTCCGGCAGCGGCCGTGCGAGTGCGGCGACGGCCCGAACCGTCGACAGCAGCGCGAGGCAGCTGTCGAGGCCGCCCGAGACTCCGATCAACGCAGCACGGACGCCTGTGTGCGCCAGCCGCGTGGCCAGCCCGGTGGCCTGCATGGTCAAAATCTCTTCGCAGCGCGCGCGCTTCTCCCGCGTGTCCGCCGGCACAAACGGGCGCGGATCGACGGCCCGCGTCAGTGAGGAGAGCGATGTGTCGAGAGAAAACGGAACGGTGACATAGCCGGCCGCGGCCGTGGCCGTGGCGGGAAAGGTGTTCATGCGCCGCCTGTCGTGGAGGAGCGCGGACAGATCGATCTCAGAGAGAGCCCATCCGTCCGCGAACGGAGGCGCCTCGGCCAGCGTCACACCGTTTTCACAGATGAGCTGGTGGCCGGCAAAGACCATGTCGGTGGTACTCTCCCCACGGCCGGCGCCGGCGTACACATAGCCGCAGACCAGCCGCGCGGACTGCCCCGCGACCAGCGCGCGCCGGTAGGCGGCCTTGCCAATCGTCTCGTCGCCGGCCGACAAATTCGCGAGGACGGTGGCGCCGGCCAATGCATGGCGCACGCTCGGGGGCGACGGCGTCCAGAGGTCTTCGCAGAGTTCCACCGCGAGGCGAAACGCCGGTTGCGCCTCACACACAAACAACAGCGACGTGCCGAAGGGGACGGCCTGCCCGTCGAAGTCGATCGTCCCGACGCCGTCCGGCGCCGGTGAGAAGTGGCGCAGCTCGTAAAATTCACCGTAGTTCGGCAGGTGCGTCTTTGGCACAAATCCCAGCAGCCGCCCGCGTCCGAACACCGCCGCCGCGTTGTACAGCTTATCTCCCTGCGCGAGGGGCAGTCCCGCCGCCACAAGTAGATTGTGGGCGGCGCTCGCCCGGACCAGCGCGCCGAGCGCCGCCCGCGCGGCGCCGAGCAGCGTCTCCTGCCGGAACAAATCGCCGCAGGTGTAACCGGTGAGGCACAGCTCGGGCAGGCACAAAAACGAGACCCCTTCCCGCGCGGCCCTCTCCATAAGGCGCCGGATCTCTTCGGCATTCAGCGCGCAGTCCGCCACCCGCACGGCCGGCGCCGCCGCCGCTGCCCGCACAAATCCGTCCAACAAAAACAGCACCCCCAATGATACCGTTTTGCCCCAAATTTTATTTTGGGCAAAACGTCAGCTTTTCGCAGAAGAAGGCGTCATGGCCGCCGAAATCATCAGCTTGATGCGATTGAGCTGGTTCACCTCGGAGGCGCCGGGGTCGTAGTCCACCGGAACAATGCTCGCATGAGGGAAACGGCGGCGCAGTTCGCGGATCATCCCCTTGCCTGTGACGTGATTCGGCAGACAGGCAAAGGGCTGGGCGCAGACAATGCCCTTCGCGCCGCCCTCTATGAGCTCCAGCATCTCGGCTGTGAGCAGCCAGCCCTCGCCGCACTGGTTGGCCAGCGAGAGCACAGGCTGCGCCCGCTCGGCCAGTTTGTGGATGGTCTCGCCGACGGAGAACCGCCGGGACCGGCGCAGTATACGCCGGCAGGGGGCCTCGTAACAGTCGATGATCCGGAGCAGTACGTCCATGGCCGCCGCCACCATCCGAGAAGAACCCAAAATTTTCCATTTAACCACACTGTTGTAAAAACAATACCGAAAAAACCCGAGCAGCCCCGGTACGATGGCCTCGCAGCCCTCTCTCTCGATGATGTCCACGGCGTTGTTGTTGGCGTCGGGATGGAATTTGACCAAAATCTCTCCCACCAGACCCACGCGGGTCTTGCGCGGGATGTCGCGCAGGGGCAGCGCCTCGAAGTCGCCGACGATGCCGCGCAGCAGCGTCCGGTAGGTGTGGGAGCCCTCCCCGGAAAAATACGCGGCGGCGCGTGCCAGCCAGATCCGATACAGCGCGTTGGCCGCGCCGGGGTCGGCCTCGTAAGGGCGTGTGCGCAGCAGCACATGACTGAGTAGATCGCCGACGATGATGGACTTGATCGCGCCGCCCAGCAACCCCGCCGACAGCCGCAGGCCCTTGTTCTTCTCGAACCCGCTGATCGACAGCGCCACCACCGGTACCTGGGGGAAACCAGCGGCCGCCAGCGCGCGGCGCAGCAGACTCACGTAGTTGGTAGCCCGGCAGCCGCCGCCGGTCTGGGTGAGGAAGATGGACGTGTTGTCCGGGTCGTAGCGCCCGGAGAGCAGCGCGTTTACCAGCTGCCCGACCACGATGAGCGTGGGGTAGCAGGCGTCGTTGTTCACATAACGCAGCCCCACCTCAATGTCCTCGGGCGTGGTTCTCTCCAAAACCACGCATCGGTAGCCGGCGCGGCGTAGCACCGCCTCCACCAGCGTGAAGTGGACGGGCGACATCTGCGGCGCGAGGATGGTGTGGGTTTTGCGCATCTCGTCGGTGAACGCCACGCGCGCCGGCGCCGGTGCTATGGGCCGGGCCGGAGGCGCGGCGCGGCGCGCGCGCTCCTCAAGGGCCACTTTGAGAGACCGCATGCGAATGCGGGCGGCGCCCTGGTTGCCCATTTCGTCAATCTTCAGCAGCGTGCAGGTCTTCCCGCCCCGCTGCAGGATCTCGCGCACCTGGTCGGACGTGATGGCGTCCAGCCCGCAGCCGAAGGAATTGAGCTGCACCATCTCAAGCCGCGGGTGGGAGACGACAAACTGGGCCGCATCGTACAGTCGGGTCTGATACATCCACTGGTCAAATACGCGCAGCGGCCGCGCGACGCGGGCGCGGTGGCTCACGGAGTCCTCGGTGAGCACGGCAAAACCCAGGGAAGTCAGCAGACCGGGCAGACCGTGATGGACCTCCGGGTCAACGTGATAAGGCCGCCCAGACAGAACGATCCCGGTCCGGCCGGTCTCCTCCAACCAGGCGACGGTCTCATCGCCCTTTTGCCGGATGTCGTGCTGGCAGCGATCCAGCTCGGCGAAGGCGGCCCGCAACGCGGCCTTCGCCTCCCGGCGGGTGACCCCGAAGACCGTGAAAGCCTCCGCGATTCGGTCGGGCAGCGCCCGGGTGTGATGCAGGGACAGGAAGGGGTTGAGAAAAGTCACCCCCTGGGCACGCAGCGCGTCGATGTTGTTGCCGACCACCTCGGGGTAGGAGGTGACGATCGGGCAGTTGTAGTGGTTGTTGGCCTCCTCGTTCTCCCGGCGCTCATAGGGGACGCAGGGGAAGAAGATCGTTTTCACACCGTCGTCAAGGAGCTGCTGGATGTGCCCGTGGGCCAGCTTGGCCGGATAGCATACGCTCTCCGAAGGGATCGAGGACATGCCCCGCTCGAACAGCGCGTGGTCCGAACGGCCGGAGAGTTTGACTGAAAATCCGAGATTTGTCAAAAGTGTAAACCAGAAGGGATAATTTTCATACATATTGAGCGCGCGCGGCAAACCGATGACGCCGCGGGGGGCCTGCGCCTCCGGCAGCGGCGTGTAGGCGAAGAGCCGCTCGTACTTGTACGCGCTCAGGTCGGGCGCCGCCTCGGGCGCCGGGGAAGCGTCCCCGCTCAGACGCGCGCCCTGCTCGCAGCGGTGGCCGGAGACAAGCCGCCGCCCGCCGGGGAAGTGCGAGACGGTCAGCTTGCAGCGGTTCGAACAGCCCCGGCAGGAGACGGCGGCGGTCCGCTCCGGCAGCGCTTCGCTCAGCCGGTCCGCCGGCAGCAGCGCGGACGCGCCGCCCTGCCAGCGCTCCCGCGCGAGGATCGCCGCGCCGTAAGCGCCCATAAGCCCGCTGATGTCCGGGCGCACGGTCTCCCGGCCGGCAATGAGTTCGAAGGCGCGCAGGATGGCGTCGTTCAAAAACGCGCCACCCTGCACCACCGGCGTCAGGCCGAGGTCGGAGGGATTTTTGATGCCGATCACCTTGTACAGCGCGTTGCGCACCACCGAATAGGCGAGTCCGGCGGAGATGTCCCCCACCGACGCGCCTTCTTTCTGTGCCTGCTTGACCCGCGAGTTCATGAACACCGTGCAGCGGGTGCCGAGGTCCACGGGGGCGTCCGCCGTACCCGCGGCGGCGGCGAACGCCTCGACGGGCAAGTCCAGAGAGGACGAGAAGGTGGAGATGAACGAGCCGCACCCCGAGGAACAGGCCTCGTTGAGGAGAATCGATTCGATCATGCCGTCTTTCAGCCGCATGCACTTCATGTCCTGCCCGCCGATGTCCAGGATAAAATCCGCGTCGGGCCGGAACACCTGTGCCGCTTTGATGTGGGCCAGGGTCTCGATCTCGCCCATGTCCGCACACAGGGCGCGGCGCAATAGCGTCTCCCCGTAACCGGTGATGCAGGCGCGGGCGATATAGGCGCCCCGAGGAAGGAGCCGGTAGACTTCCCGCAGGATCTCGACGCCCGCCAGCAGCGGGGCGCCCTGGTTCGGGGCGTAGTGGGTGTGGGCGATGCGGCCGTCGCCGTCGGTCAGCACCGCCTTGATCGTCGTGCTGCCGGCGTCCAGCCCCAAAAAGCAGGGGCCGGACAACACGTCCGGCGCGGTATGCGGCGCACGGCTTCGGGCGTGGCGCGCGGCAAAAGCGGCCCTTTCCGCCTCGGAGGCGAAGAGTACCGGCAGCCGCGGGATCGCGGGGTCCAGCGCGCGCGCGCCGCGCAGCCGGCGGGGCAGGTCCGCAACAGAGACGGCGGGCCCCTCCGCCGAGAGAGCCGCGCCCAGCGCGACAAATACCTCAGCGTGCGCGGGGGTGACAAAGCGGTCGGCTTTGCCCGACAGTGTGCGCTCAAAAGCGGCCCGCAGGGCCGGCAGGTAGTGCAGCGGTCCGCCCAAAAACACGACGGTGCCGGTGATGGGCTGCCCGCAGGCCAGCCCCGCGATGGTCTGGTTCACGACCGCTTGCAGCACCGAGGCGGCCAGATCCTCGTGGGAGGCCCCCTCGTTTAGCAGAGGCTGCATGTCGCTCTTGGCAAACACGCCGCAGCGGGAGGCGATGGTATACAGCGTGCGGTACCCGCGGGCCAGCGTGTCCAGCCCCAGTGCGTCAGTGGTCAGCAGCGAGGCCATCTGGTCGATGAACGCGCCAGTGCCGCCGGCGCAGGTGCCGTTCATCCGCTGCGACACCACCGGCTTCATAAACGTGATCTTGGCGTCCTCCCCGCCCAGCTCGATGACGACGTCGGCCTCCGGAACAAACCGGTTCACTGCCTTTGTGGCGGCGATGACTTCCTGAGCAAACGGGAGCGACAGCGCCTGCGCGGCCCCAAGTCCGGCGGAGCCGGTCAGGCAGATAGGCGCGGCAAGATCCGGCCTGTCGGCGGCCAACTCCTCAAAGAGCGCCAAAAGTTCGCCGCGCACATCACTGCGGTGGCGGCGGTAACGGCTGTAGACGATGTGATCGCGCTCGTCGGCCACGACCACTTTGATCGTGGTGGAGCCGATGTCAAGACCGATGCGGCAGGCAGTCATAACAAACACCCATAGTCGGTTAGAAGGCAAGAACAAATCCTCATTGTCCCACATTATAACGCGGTTCGACAATAAAATCAAATGTTCTTTTTTTGAAAATACTGGGAATCCCCTGCAGAGAGAGCCCCGATCTATCGATATGTAAAGATGTGAAAGTATGTGAAATACTTTGTGCCGCCGCGGGGAAAACGGCGGGCGGCGCTACAGGGGGCGCGCCGATCTATCGATATGTAGAAAGAGAAAACGTTGCGTTGCCGGGCGGAGAGCGCGCCGGGAAAATGCCCGCGCGGGGAACGGTGCGGCGCCGTGTTTCCCAGGGACACCTTGTGTTGGAGGGTTAGACTATGAGCGAAGGTTCACAGGCGGAAAAGAAACAGGCCAAGCGGCTCAAAAACTCGGAACTGGTATTGTTTTGCACACAGGTCTCACTGTTCCTGCGCGCCGGCCTGTCCCTGGTGGAGGGGCTGAGCCTGCTGCGGGAGGACATTGGCAACCCGGTGTTTCAAGACGTCCTGCGACAGGTGTCGGAGGGCATTGAGGCGCGGCGGCCGCTGAGCCAGGCGCTGGAGGCGACGGGGGCCTTCCCGCCCTATCTTCTGCGCATGGCGGCCATCGGTGAGGCGTCGGGCAACTTGGACGACATTATGAGCGCCCAAGCCACCTACTACGAGCGGGAGGGGCAGCTCAAGCAGCGCATCCGCTCCTCCGTCGTCTATCCGGTTGTTTTGGTGGTCATGATGGCGGCGATTGTCCTGCTGCTCATCGTGCAGGTACTGCCGATGTTCGACGACCTGCTGCGTTCGCTGGGCGGTGAGATGCCGACGGTCGTGCGCGGACTCATGGCCTTCGGACAGTTCGTCGGCCGGTGGTGGTGGCTTATTTTGGCCGCGGTGGCGGCGCTGACCGCCTGCCACCGGATCCTGCGCGCGACCGCGGGCGGGCGGGCGGCCTTCGACCGCTTCAAGGCGCGCTTCTTCCTGACCCGCGCCGTCTACCAGAAGATCGCCGCCGAGCGGTTCTCCTCGGCCATGGCCTTCCTGTTGGGCAGTCATGTGGACTTTGAGATCGCGCTCAAGCTGACCGCGGATATTTTGGACAACCGCTATATGGCCGATAAGATCGAAGACTGCGGCGCCCGTATCGGCGCCGGCGAATCGGCCGCCGACGCGCTGTACGGCGCCGGCATCTTCCCGCGCCTGTTCACACGGATGTTGGCCGTCGGGTTCAAAACGGGTAACCTGGACGGCATGATGCACCAGCTGTCGGAGATCTACGAGCAGGAGGTGGATACCTCGCTGGGGCGCATCGTCGGATCCATCGAACCGGCCTTTGTGGCTCTCCTCTCCGTCTTGGTGGGCGTTATCCTGATCTCCGTCATGCTGCCACTCATTCAGATCATGTCGTCCATCGGCTAAACCGCCCGAGAAAGGAGCACACCCATGAAGCTGAAGCGCTTTCACGCACAGGAATACGCCGTTTGGATCGGCCTCGGCGTGGTGGCCGCGCTGGTGGCGGTGCTGATCTTTTCGCTCGGTGCGGTCTCCGGCCGGGGCAGCGCCGACCAAAAGGCGTTTTTGCAGCAGGCCGTCGAGCACGCCGCCGTGCAATGCTATGCCCTGGAGGGAGCGTATCCGCCGGATGTGAACTATCTCGTCGATCACTACGGCGTCCAGTACGACAAAAACCGGTTTTTCATCCACTATCGGGTGGAGGGCTCCAATCTGCGGCCCGACATCGAAGTGTTTGATACATTCTCATAAGCGATGCAAAACATAGATTGTGCCCATGACGACTGGGCGGCACTCTCGTGCCTGCTGTCGCGGAGATATCGACGGCTCTCGCGGCGACACCGGCGGCGCCGGTGGAGAGAGAGACTCATAAGTGAAGTTGAAAATCTGAAAATCATGCAAGGGGGGGCCACCATGCGCGGCCGGTGGGGCGCCAATTTTCTGGAATTGTTTTTTGTGGCGGCATTGTTGATGCTTTTTGGGATCACGACCTACACACTCGTGTCGGTGGGCGGGAGCACGTACCGGCGCGTCATGGAAAAGCGGGATGACAGCGCCAATTTGCGGGTGGCGCTGTCGTACATGGCCACACAGATTCGGCAACACGACAAGACGGGCGGCGTTCAAATTCGTCCCCTGCCGGACGGGGGGGATTGTCTCGTGCTCACAGACCACTACGACGGCGAGCCGTACGAACTGCGCATCTATCTCTATGACGGCACGCTGCGGGAGAGTTTGTCTCCGGCCGCCGAACCGCTGGAACCGGATTACGGCGCCGAGATCGCGGTCGTCGACGGCCTCAAGCTGACCTATGCCGGCCCCGCGGAGGCGCCGGAACAGGTCGTGCGTCTCGATGTGTGGGCCGGGCAGAACGGCAGCCGGCGCGAGAGCGCCGTCACCCTCCGCCTGCACGCGGATCCGCCGCGGCCCGGCGAGGCGCTGCCCGCGCCGCCGGCCGCGACAGAGGTCGAGATCATCCCCTGACGCGCCCGATTTCGTGCGGGTGTTTGCGGAGAAAGGAACGGTCGGTCCGATGCGGAAATATGAGAGATCCCAGCGCGGGTTTGCGCTGGTTGAGATTATCATCGCCATCGGCGTGCTGGCGGTGGTGAGCATGTTCATCTTAGAGATGTTCGTGCGCGCCGCCAACATGAGCCAGCGCGCGCGGGACAAAGACAACGCCTGCTTCGAGGCGCAGACGGTGCTGGCGCTCTACCGCGCGCTGCCCGTCCAGGGGCGCGCGGCGCTCTCGGTGTCGGGGCGCGACGCGACACGGTCGGCCCCCGGCGTGTGGACGTTTTACTACGACGACGCGTGGCGGCCCGTGGCGGCGCCGCCGGACGCGGGTTTCACGCTGACGCTTACCGCGGCGCCCGGCACGAACGCGGAAACGCTCACCGCCGGGGCCTGGGAGACGCTCTCGGTCACGGTGGTCAAAAACGAACCCTATTTGCTGGAAAAACAGCCGCGCGGTCCCATCCTCACGCTGACCACGGGACTGTACCGGCCACGGGGGGAGACGGCGCGATGAAACGACAGGCTTCAATGCAGGGCAGTCCCTCTATTCTCATCATCCTCATCATGCTTTCGCTGTCGGCGTTCGGTGTGCTGGCCATGATGTCGGCCTACTCCGATTACAAGCTGGCGGAGAAGAACACCGAGTGGGTCAGACGCTGTTTTGTGCTGGAGACACAGGCGCAGGAATCCGTCGGGCGGCTGGACGCGGCGCTGGCCGACGTGTCCGCCGCCGATTTCGCCCGCGAGGCCGAGGCGCAGGGCTGGGAGGTCGTCTCGGAGTCGCCGCTGCTCGTGAGCCGCGATGTGAACGACGCCGATGCGCATCTGCGCATCGAGCTGGCGCTGAACACAGGGTCCGAGCCGCGCTACCGGATCCGGACCTGGCGGCAGTGGCAGGACGATTTTGTCTACGACGACGGGATGAATATCTGGGACGGGACGTGACCGAAGGTGCGGCCGGGCCGCGCCTGACGATGGGGAGGAAGACAGACATATGACGATCACTTCGCCGGGGACGTCGGTGCACGAATTGCTGGTACGGGCGGTGCACGAAAAGGCGTCCGACATCTTTATCACGGCCGGGTCCCCGATTTTACTCAAAAAGGACGGGAAGATCGAAGCGGCCGACGACTTTCGTATGATGCCCAAGGACACGGCGCTGATCATCGAAGAGATCTTCCGCCTGTCCGGCAGTCAGTCCTACGATCACTACCTGAAGGAGGGGGACTGCGACTTCTCGTTCTCGCTGCCCGGGGTGGGGCGGTTTCGCATCAACACCTTCCGGCAGCGCAACTCTATGGCCGCCGTCATCCGGGTCGTGCAGCTCAGCCTCTCGGATACAAACCAGTTGGGCATCCCGCAGCCGGTGCTGGAGCTCTACCGGAAGACCAAGGGGTTGATCCTCGTGACCGGCCCGGCCGGTTCCGGCAAATCGACGACGCTGGCGACGCTGATCAACCTGATCAACAACCGACGCAACTGCCACATCCTGACGTTGGAGGATCCCATCGAGTATCTGCACAATCACAAGATGAGCATCGTGAACCAGCGTGAGATCGAAAACGACACGCTGAGCTATGGCAAGGCGCTGCGCGCCGCGCTGCGGCAGTCGCCCGACGTGATTTTGGTGGGGGAGATGCGCGACCTTGAGACGATGTCCATCGCCCTCACGGCGGCCGAGACGGGGCATCTTGTGCTCTCCACGCTGCACACGGTGGGCGCCGCGAAGACGATCGACCGCGTCATCGACGTTTTCCCGCCGGGCCAGCAGCAACAGGTGCGTATCCAGCTCTCCACAGTGCTCCAGGCAATCATTTCGCAGCAGCTCCTGTCGACCCCCGGCCGCAACGGCCGGACGGCGGTGTTTGAGGTGATGATCGTGAACCCCGCCATCCGGAGTCTCATCCGCGAGTCGAAGACGCACCAGATCGACACGCTGATCCACGCCGGCGCCGCCGAGGGGATGCAGAGCATGGACTACAGCCTGGCGGAGGCCGTCAAGGCGGGCACCATCTCCCGCGAGGACGCCTTTACCTTCTGTGTGAACCCCGACGTCCTTTCCAAATATGTCTGAGGCGCGCGGAAACCGGGACAACCGATGCGCTGAACGTCGGCGTGGTCCTTGCGGCCGATACGCCGCTAAGGGTCTGTCGAAAAATAACCTGTACACTTTATTTTCCGACAGACCCTAATGGGTACTTCTATTTCACTTACAATACGCAAGATACGGGCTATAATCCCTGAACCGAAAAATGTGCGGAAAACTTTGCCGCCAACACGAAGCCGCACCCCCATCCGGAGGTGCGGCTTCGCACTGATGTACCCGTACTTTCAGTGGCTATGGTGTTTCGCCTAAAAGTGTGCTACACTTGCGATACACCGCCCCGGCAGGGCAGGTCACCTGAAGCAGAAAGGAGGCGTGTATCATGTCGTTTGCCGAAACGCTGGCGGGTTTGCTGGCGAAGAGCCACCACACGGTGTTCTTCGGCGGCGCCGGGGTTTCCACCGAGAGCGGCATCCCCGATTTTCGTTCGGAGGCCGGCCTGTACGCGGCGCAGCAGGTCTATGGGTACGCGCCGGAGACCCTGCTCAGCCACACGTTTTTTCTGCGCGCGCCGGAGATCTTCTTCCGGTATTATAAGGAGAATCTGATCCACCGGGCCGCCGCGCCGAACGCGGCGCACCGGGCGCTCGCGGCGCTTGAGGAGAAGGGGCTTTTGCAGGCCGTCGCCACGCAGAACATCGACGGGCTCCACCAGGCGGCGGGCAGCCGGCAGGTGCTGGAGTTGCACGGCTCCAACGGGCGGCCATACTGTGTGGACTGCGGCGCGCGCTGCACGCTGGACGAGTTTCTCGACCCCGCGCGCTGTGCTTCCGACGGGGTGATTCCGCGTTGCGCCTTGTGCGGGGGCCTCCTCCGGCCGGACGTCGTGCTGTACGAGGAGAACCTGGACGACGGCGTGATGCGGGCGGCGGCGGAGACGATCGCCCGGGCGGACCTGCTGATCGTAGGTGGCACGTCGCTCGCCGTTTACCCGGCGGCGGGTCTGCTGCGGTACTTCGGCGGCGAAACGCTGACGCTCATCAACAAGACGCCCACGCCCTACGACGACCGGGCTCAGCTCGTGAGCCACGGCGCCCTCGGCGCCGTCCTGTCCGAAACCCTGACCCTGCTGCCGTGACCGCAGACCGGCAAAACCGCACGGACTAGTGTGCTGTATCATTGATATTCACGCATACTATTTTCCGCTAATTCTACGCTATAGGGTTGGCCCAAACTTAGGATACAAGGATATCAATCTCTTGCGTGAATCCTTAAGGTGTGTTTGAAAAACAGGGGATTGTAAAAAAGTGCACAAAAAGGTAAAATACAGTCAACGAAATGGGCGAGGTGAAGGGAATGCGTCGTTATGAGTTGACGGACAGCGAATGG
>JAISCT010000072.1 GCA_031265355.1 Oscillospiraceae bacterium
TTGATGTAATATTCATAGGTATTTCTCGGTGTGAAAGAGCTGTTCGTCCACAGCCGGTTGATCTCGTTGTTGTAGGCCAGCGGGTGTTTGACGTTCGGGAGGAACTGTAAGTACTCCTGCTCGTTGGTTCCTGCTGTCCTGCTCGTCATACCCTTGCCGATCGCGGTGCCCAGGCTGCCGGTGAGGAAGGCGTCCTCGCCGTAGGTCTCGTAGGCGCGCCCGTAACGCGGGTCGCGCAGCAGGTCGAGCACCGGCGTCAGGCGGGAGAGGCCGCCGACGATACCGGCCTCCGACTCCTTGGCGATGATGTCTCCAATTTTCTCCAACAATGCGTCATCCCAGGTCTGCGAGAGGCCCAGCGAGCTGGGGAACACCGTGGCCTGCGAACCGGCGACGCCGTGCAGGCCCTCGCCACCGCCGGTCCGGCCGCCGTTGACGCCGAGGCGGTTGATGGTGCCGGCGCCGGCGATCTTCTCCTCCAAGGTCAGCTCATTGATCAAGCTGTTCAAGCGGTCGCCTGTGTCTTCGGCGCCGTCCTGGAAGGTATACGCTGGAATAAAGGGCTTCACCGTCACCGACAGGGGCGCGATGTCCGGAGTGGCCACAGCCGGCGTCAGCCCCGCGAACAGGGAGACAATGATGGCGGCGACGAGCGCCATAGACAGGAATCTGCCAGAGAATTGTACTTTTTTCATACTGCACGTTCCCTCCTGATGTTATTCTACTCTACTTTTGGAAATTGCCGGATTCGACAGTCCCTTGCCGCACTGTGAGGCACTTCCCGTTTGGTCCTCTCCTCCTTTCGATAAGGTATACCTTTTTGAAAATAACAAATTTTAATTTTCGCACTATATTTTATACCCAAAAAGCCGCAATGTCAATAGGATTCATTCTTTTTCTTTTTTAATTTTGTATATTTTGACAATAGATAAACAGTCAGAAGGAAAAATCGACACATTTCGCGCTGTTTTGTTAAGGTATAGGATGTCAAAACGGGTAGATTGTCTGATGGAGATGTGTCAACACGTTGAAAATCTCCCGGCGCTGTATCTGGCGGGCGTGCGGAGGAATCACCGAAAATCAATAGGGCGGCGGCAAAACAGGTGATGGCCGCCGCCTTTTTTGACCGCACCCGGCGTGCGCCGGGCAGCGGTCCGGGGCCGCGCGATTGACAACGGGGACAAAATGCCATACAATCAAACAAAGACCATCCATACTCGCCGATATACACGCCTGCCATAGAAAAAGGAAAAAATTATCAATTATCAATTCTCAATTGTACATTACCAAAAGGGGTTCGTGGCCATGCTGGATCAGTTCTCCCGCACCGCGCTGCAGTTCGGCCGGGACAAGATGGAGCGTCTCTACGCGAGCGGCGTGGCGGTCTTTGGGATCGGCGGCGTGGGCGGGTACTGTGTGGAGGCGCTGGCGCGCTCCGGCGTGGGGCGTCTCGATCTGTTTGACGACGACCGCATCTGCCTTACAAACCTGAACCGGCAGATCATCGCCACCCGGAAGACAGTGGGCCGTTACAAGGTGGAGGTGATGCGGGAGCGTGTTTTGGAGATCAATCCGGACGCTAGTGTCGGGGCCTTCACGCTGTTTTACGGCCCCGAGACGGCGGGGGAGATCGACCTTGCCGCCTACGACTACGTTGTCGACGCCGTGGACACGCTGACCGCCAAGCTGGAGCTTGTCTGCCGGGCGCAGGCCTGCGGCGTGCCGATCATCAGCTCGATGGGCGCCGCCAACAAACTGGACCCGTCGGCCTTCTGCGTGACGGATATTTACAAGACGTCCATGTGCCCGCTGGCCCGCGTCATGCGCCGGGAACTGCGCAAACGGGGCGTCAAGGCACTCAAAGTGGTCTGTTCGGAGGAACCGGTGACGCCGCCGCTGGAAGACGGGGCGGTCAGCTGCCGGCGCCACTGCATCTGTCCGCCGGGCACGGCCCGCAAGTGTACGGTCCGCCGGCAGGTGCCGGCCAGCAACGCCTTCGTGCCGCCGGTGGCGGGCCTTATCATGGCCGGCGAAGTGGTCAAGGATCTGACAGGCGGCGGGGTATGATCTATCTGGACTACGCCGCCCACACGCCCGCCGCCCCCGAGGTGTTGGCCTGCCTCACGCGGATGGAACAGCGTTTTGTGGGCAACCCGCTCGCGGCCCACGCGGCGGGCCGCGCCGCCCGGGCGGCGCTGGACGAGGCGGCGCGCCGCCTCGCCGGCTGTTTCGGCGTGTCGGCCGCGGAGGTCGTCTTCACCTCCGGGGCGAGCGAGGCCAACAACCATGCGCTGAAAGGGCTGGTCCGCGCCGGCCGCCACCGGGGGCGGCACATCCTCTCGACCTGTCTGGAGCACCCCTCGGTCAGCGGCCCGCTGACCGTGCTGCAGGAACAGGGCTGCGAAGTGGAACTGATCGACGTCCGGCGGGACGGGACGGTGGACCTCACGCATCTGCGCGAGTTGATGCGCCCGGACACCGTGTTGGTGTCGGTGTGCCTGGTGGACGGCGAACTGGGCGCCGTGCAGCCCGTGGAGGAGATCGCGGCGCTGCTGCGGGACTACCCCGGCTGCCGGTTCCATGTGGACGCCTCGCAGGCGGCCGGGAAGCGGCCCGTCTCTTTCGAGGGGATCGATTGCCTCACGTTTTCCGCCCACAAGTTCTATGGGCCGGCCGGCTGCGGGGGCCTGCTCGTGCGGGCGGAGCGTGCGCCGGAGCCGCTGATCCACGGCGGGCGGAGCGCGAGCGCGCACCGAAGCGGGACGCCGGCGCTGCCCCTGGCCGCCGCGGCCGCCGAGGCGCTGACGTTGGCGTGCGAGCACCAGGCGCAGTGGCGGCGGATTGTGGAGGCGCGCCGCGCGGCGCTGCTGAAGGCGTTTCGCGCGTACCCGCAGGTGCGCATCAACAGCCCGGCGGACGGCAGCCCGTACATTCTCAACCTCAGCGTGGGGCATGTGCCGGGCGGCGTGTTTCAGGCGGCGCTGGACCGACGCGGCGTCTGCGTGTCCGTCAAGTCCGCCTGCTGCGTGCCGGACGTCCCGTCGCGCCCGGTGCTTGCCGTGAGCCGGGACAGAAAAAACGCGCGGTGTTCCTGGCGCGTCAGCCTGAGCCATCTCACGACGCAGCGGGAGCTGGATGCGTTTTTGAAGATTTTCGACGACTGCTATAAGGAGCTCGCCACATGAACCGGGACTTGACGCCCTGCCAGCGCATTGAGCGCAGCATCCACAAAAAATACCGCGACGTCCTGTGGAACCCGTTTGTCGCCGGCGTCAAGCGCTACGCGCTGATCGCGCCGGGCGACAAGATCGCCGTCTGTATCTCCGGAGGCAAAGACTCCATGCTGATGGCCAAGCTGATGCAGGAATTGCAGCGGCACAGCGACGTCCCGTTCGCTCTCGTGTTTCTTGTCATGGATCCCGGGTACAACGCGCGCAACCGGCAGAAGGTTCTGGACAACGCCGCGCTGCTTGAGATCCCCGTCACGATTTTCGAGACGGACATCTTCCGGGTCGTCTCCCGCACGGACCGTTCCCCTTGCTACCTCTGCGCGCGCATGCGGCGCGGGCACCTCTACCGGCAGGCCCGGGAACTTGGCTGCAACAAGATAGCGCTGGGGCACCACTTCAGCGACGTGGTGGAGACTGTCCTGATGGGGATGCTGTATGCCGCGCAGGTGCAGACGATGATGCCCAAGGTAAAGAGCCAAAACTTTCCGGGCATGGAGCTTATCCGCCCCCTCTACTGCGTGCACGAGGACGACATCTTGGCCTGGAAACGCTACAACGATCTGGAATTCATCCAGTGCGCCTGCCGGTTCACGGAGGACTGCACGCTGTGCGCCGGCGGGGGCGGCGGGTCGAAGCGCCAGGACGTCAAGGCGCTCTTGCGCCGGCTGAAACGCGACAACAAAGATGTGGAAAAGTGCATCTTCCAGAGTATCCACAAGGTCAACCTCGACACGGTCGTCGGCTACAAACAAAAAGGCGTCTCCCACAACTTTCTAGAGTGGTACGACGCCTAACTAACATCTACTTTTAAATAATTATCAATTATCAATTATCAAGCGGGGGTGTATCCATGAGCATTCGCGCGCTGTACCAGTCTGGCCGGCCCGTTGTGTCGTTTGAGGTGTTTCCGCCCAAACAGGACACCGGCATCGACGACATCTACGAGGCGCTGGCGCGGCTGGCCGCGCTCGCCCCGGACTTCATCAGCGTCACCTACGGTGCGGGCGGCAGCGGCAGCGTCAACCGGACCGCGGAGATCGCCGCCGCCGTCCGGCGGCGGTACGGCATCCGGGCAATGGCCCACCTCACCTGCGTGGGCGCCGAACGCGGCCGTGTGGCGGCCCAGCTCGACGCGATGCGGGCCGAGGGCATCCGCAATGTGCTGGCTCTGCGCGGGGACGATCCGGAGGATGTGCCGCCGGGGGCGTATCGTTGCGCCGAGGAACTGATCCGCGAGATCCGTGCGCGCGGCGACTTCTGCATCGGAGCGGCCTGCTACCCGGAGGGGCACATCGACTGCGAAAGTCCGGCGCGCGACATCGAATACCTGCGCCGCAAACAGGACGCCGGCGCGGATTTTCTGGTCAGTCAGCTCTTTTTTGACAACAATCTGTTCTTTCGATTTTTAGAAAACGCGCGTGCGGCCGGCGTGACGATCCCAATCTCGGCGGGCGTGATGCCGATTTTGGGCCGCAAGCAGATCGAGCGGATGATCTTCCTGTGCGGGGCGTCTTTGCCCTCGGAGATCATCAAGTTGCTGCACCGCCACGCGCGAAGCCCCGCCGACCTGCGCGCGGCCGGGATCGAACACGCGGCCCGGCAGGTCGAAACCCTGTTGGCCGGCGGTGTGGACGGCGTGCACATTTATACGATGAACAAGCCGGAGATCGCGGCGACCTGCATGGCCCGGATCGGCCGGGCGTAAACCGGAGCGGACGCGCCGGGCGGACAGGACGAAAGGAAGGACGAGAGGTGGACCGGACAAAGACGGAGGTGCTGCGATATCTGGGCCGCCGGCGCCAGGCGGTGCCGGCGGAGCTGGACGCGCTGGTGGAATCCTGCATGGCGCTCATGCGCGAGACCGCCGCACCCCGGCATGTCTGGCGGACCTTTGACGTGGAGGACAGGGCGGACGGTCTTGCCCCGGCCGGCACGGAGCTGATGCTGCCCGGGCAGGACATCCGCCGGTGCCTGACGGGCTGCCGGCGGGTCGCACTGCTGGCGGCGACGCTTGGGGTCGGGGCGGACACGCTGATTCGCCGGTGGGAGCACACCGACCTCACCCGTGCGCTCGTGCTGGATGCCTGTGCCACCCAGCTCATTGAGGAGGTCTGCGACGAGGCCGAGCGGGCGGTGGAGGCGGACGCGGATATGAAGAGCGCGGGCCGTTTCAGTCCCGGCTACGGAGACCTGCCGCTGACGCTGCAGCCGGGGTTTCTCGCCGTACTGGACGCCGGCCGGCGGATCGGTCTCACCTGCACGGAGAGTTTGATCTTGCTGCCGCGCAAATCGGTCACAGCCCTGATCGGTCTGGGCGGCCGCGCGCGGCCGGCGGCCGGCCGCTGCGAGAGCTGCGCCGCGCGCGGCGTCTGTGATTTTGCAAAGCGAGGGGAGGTATGCCCATGACGCCGCCGGATGTCCGGGCATGGATGCGAGATCGGATTTTGCTGTTTGACGGGGCCATGGGCACAATGCTCCAGCAGCGCGGGCTGACGCCCGGGGCGCTGCCGGAGCTCTTAAACATCGAAGCGCCGGAGGTGGTCACGGGGGTCCACGAGGCCTATGTGGAGGCGGGCGCGGACGTGATCACCGCCAATACATTCCAGGCCCACGAGCTGAAACTCGGGGCGGCCTCGGTGGAGGCGGTGGTGGCGGCCGGCGTGGGCTGCGCGCGGGCGGCAGGTGCGCGCTTTGTGGCGCTGGACGTGGGCCCGCTTGGGCAGCTGCTGGCGCCGATGGGCCCCGTCGGGTTCGAGAGGGCCTACGAGGTTTTCCGCCGGCAGGTGCGCGCGGGCGCGGCGGCGGGCGCGGACCTCATCCTCATCGAGACGATGTCCGACCCCTACGAGGCGAAGGCGGCCGTTCTGGCCGCCCGTGAAAACACCGATCTGCCGGTCTTTTGTTCGATGACGTTTCAGGAGGACGGGCGCACCTTTGTGGGCTGCGATCCTCTCACCGCGACCGTCCTGCTGCAGGGGCTGGGGGTGGATGCGCTGGGCGTCAACTGCTCCCTCGGCCCGGCGCTGCTGGCGCCCGTCGTGGAGACGATGCTGACCTACGCCCGAGAGCCGGTGCTCGTGCAAGCAAATGCCGGCCTGCCGGTCATCCGAGACGGGCAGACCGTCTATGAGACGGGCCCGGAGGCCTACGCCGACGAAGTCGTCAAATTGGTGCGCCGGGGCGTGCGGATCGTGGGCGGTTGCTGCGGCACCACACCGGCGTATATCCGGCTGCTCCGGGCGCGGATCGAGGGGCTCGCGCCGGTCGCCGTCACGCCGCGCCGCGTCACAGCCTGTACCTCCGGTACGCGGACGGTGATATTGAACGGCGCCACCACCGCGATTGGGGAGCGGCTCAACCCGACCGGCAAGAAAAAGATGCAGGCGGCGCTGCGCGCGGGCGACGTCGGGTACCTGCTGGGTGAGGCGGTCGCGCAGGCGCAGGCGGGCGCCGACGTGCTGGATGTGAACGTCAGCCTGCCGGAACTGGACGAGCCGGCGGTGCTGGCCAAGGTCGTCCGCGAGGTGCAGGGCGTCACCGACGTGCCTCTGCAGATCGACAGTGCCGACCCCGCCGCGCTGGAGGCGGGTCTGCGCGTCTACAACGGAAAACCCATTGTCAATTCGGTAAACGGCAAGCGTACGGCCATGGAGGCCGTGTTTCCGCTTGTGAAGAAATACGGGGCGCTGCTCGTCTGCCTGACCCTGGACGAGGAAGGCATCCCGCCCACCGCGGCGGCGCGCGTGGACATCGCCCGGCGCCTGCGGGACGAGGCGCGCCGGTACGGCGTTCCGGAGGAGGATCTGCTGATCGACTGTCTGGTGCTCACGGTTTCGGCCCAGCAGGCGCAGGTGCAAGAGACGCTGGCGGCCGTGCGCGGCGTGAAGGCCGAGCTGGGCCTGCACACGGTGCTGGGCGTCAGCAACGTGTCCTTCGGTCTGCCGGAGCGCGAGGCCGTAAACGCGGGCTTTTTGGCCGCGGCCCTGGGCGCCGGGCTGGACGCCGCGATTTTGAACCCGCTGTCCGCGCGTTACCGCGAGGTGCTGGACGTCTTCCGGGTCCTGAACAACGAGGACAAGGGCGCCGCGCATTACATCGAGACGCGCGCGGCGCGCACAAAAGACGCGCCCGCGGCATCCGCCGAGGCGCGTGTGCTGTCGCTGGCCGAGATCATCGCGCAGGGCCGCCGCGATCTGGCGGCGGGCGCCGTGCGGGCGCGGCTCGAAGCAGTCTCGCCGCTGGACATCATCGACCGCGAGTTCATCCCGGCCCTGGACGAGGTGGGCCGGCGTTTTGAGAGCGGCGAGATCTTTTTGCCGCAGCTCATGCAGTCGGCCCAGGCGGTGCAGGAGGGGTTCGCGGTCATCAAGGATCACATGACGCGCACCGGGTGCGGGCGCGAGAGCCGGGGCAAGATCCTGCTTGCCACCGTGCAGGGCGATATCCACGACATCGGTAAGAACATTGTGCGGATGCTGCTCGAAAATTACGGCTACGATGTCGTCGATCTCGGCAAAGACGTGCCGATCCGGACGGTGGTGGACACGATCCGCGCGCAGGGCATCCGTCTGGCCGGGCTCAGCGCGCTTATGACCACCACTGTGAAGAGCATGAAGGACACGATAGCGGCGGTGCGCGCGGCGGGGCTGCCCTGCACCTTCATGGTGGGCGGCGCTGTCCTGAGCCCCGACTACGCCGACTTTGTCGGCGCCGACCACTACGCCAAAGACGCCATGGAGAGCGTCGCCATCGCGAACGAGTACTTTTCCGCGAAAAGCTGACGTGGATGCGGTGGACGCGGGCATGCGGAAAACACGAGGGGTTCCCTATTCGCGTATAGGAATTTCGTGGAGGGAAAAGAAGTCTTCGCTTGTGATGCCGTGGGGGCGATTGATGCGGTGCAGGAGAAAGAGACTGTCGGGGTCCTCCCGGGCGATGAGGCTGAGGCCGCGCTGTGTGGAGAGGCTGACGCGAAAGCCGAGGGCTTTGACGACGGGCCGGGAGGAGTAGCTGACGGCGCCGTACGGGTAGGCAAAGAGAAGGGGCGCGCGGCCCGTCTTCGCGCGTGTACGCTGCTGCATCTGCATAAGGTCGCCGGTGAGCCGCGCCGTGTATGCGTCCAGGTCCTCATTTGGGTCCAGAGAGGCGCCGAGACGGCCGCCGGTGTTTCGGTGCAGGCCGTAGGTGTGGCTGCCCAGTTCCACAACACCCGTGTCGGCCATCTCGCGGGCTTCGTCCCAGCTGAGATAGTAGCGGCTGCCGCTGTCGTCGCCGGCGTCGGAGGCGTCAAGACATTCGCCGATGAGAGAGATGACCGCCCGCATACCGTACGCGCGCAGCAGCGGGTAGGCGTAGACATAGTTGTCGCGGTACCCGTCGTCGAAGGTGAGCAGCACCGGCCGCTCCGGCAGCGGCGCGCTCTCGTCCATATAGGCGATGAGGTCGGCGGACAGCACGCTCTCATAGCCCTGGTCGCGCAGGTAGCGCAGGTCGCTCTCAAGCTCTTCGGGAGAGACGACAAAGGAACTCCAGTCCTCCGGCCGTTCGCTGAGGCTGTGGTATGTCACCACCAGAAGCGGGACCGCGTCGGTGTAGGCATGTGTCGGCAGGTCGGAAAAGCGCAGACAGAGGAACGGAAGCGCCCAGAGAAGCGGCCGCAATTTTCGTATCATAAGCCTTGATTTTCCTCCCATAGCATGCGGAGAAACCCCTCGGAATGGACTCTATTTGGCGGGGGGATATGAAATTTTTCAAACAGGGGCTGCGCGATGCGCCGGCACAGGGCGTCAAAGGTCCGGCGGTCCATCTGGGCGCGCCGTGACAGCAGGTCGCGGATGAGTACGCGCTCGCTCTCGCGCAGCGGATAGCGTGACAGGCGCCCGGGGCCGGCCGATTGGGCGGCCGACCGCAGGGCGATGAGGGAGGCGGCGCGCGCGCGCGTATCGCGCACCACGACGGTCCCGGCCACGAAGTCGCCGATCCGGCGGCTTTCCGCGCTCAGAAACATGGAGACAACCCCGACGGCGTAGAACGAGGGCAGGAAGTCGAGCAGACGAAACAGATTGCGCACGGTGGCCCCCGCCCAGCCGAGCGGCCGTCCGTCCCGCCGGATCACCCGAAGACCGCAGAGGATCTTGCCCGGTGTCCGCCCGTGTAAAATTCCCTCAAAGACGATGAAGTAGACGAAGAAGAGAAGCGCCGCGGCCAGGATCATGGCCGCCGTGTACAGGGAAGAACCGTTTCCCGACAGATAAGACCCTGTGGCGAGAAAACCCACAAACAGAAGCCAAAAAGCGAAACCCTGAAAGAGCATGTCCAGAGCGAGCGCGAGACACCGCGAACCGAGGCCGGCCAGCTCAAATGAAAGGGTTACCTGTTCGGGCGTGTCCACATGCAAACGAGTCGAGTCCAAGGGCGCGTTCACACCTTTCCTTGACAAGATCGCCGCGGCGGCGGATAATGAACTTTGGGCGAAAGGAGCTGGCCGCATGACGGAGGAACGATTTGTCCGCACACACGCGGACCGCTGGCAGGCGCTGGAGGTCTGTACGGAGCGTGCGCAGAAAATGGAAAATTTTACCACATTGGCCGATTTCGACAGGCTTTATCGAGAAGTGGCGGGGCATCTGTCCTACGCACAGACGCACTTCCCGCTCTCGGACACCTGCCGGTATCTCAACACCCTGGTGGCCCGAGCGCACCACGGCCTGTATCGGCGCGGCGGCGGGCCCGGGGCGCTGCGGCGCCTGACGTTTCGGGGCGCGCGCGCGGTGTGGGAAAACGGACGCTTTGTGCTGGCGTCGCTTGGCCTCTTTGCGGCCTTCGCGCTGTACGGCTATCTCTTCTGCTGGTTTGCGCCCGAGACGGCGTCCGCCTTTCTGCCGGAGGACTATCTAAACGCCTCGCCGTCCGGGGACGGATGGGACAGCGCCGTGATGTCGAGCATGATCATGGTGAACAACATCCGGGTGTCGGTGGTCGCCTTCTGCGCCGGTATCACCTTTGGCCTCGGCACGGTCTATATCTTGAGCATGAACGCCTTGATGCTGGGCGCGCTGGCGGCCCATGTGACCGCCGCCGGCTGGGCGGTGGAGTTCTGGTCGCTTATCCTGCCGCACGGCGTGTGGGAGCTGTTTGCCATCTGCCTGTCCGGCGCCGCCGGGCTGCGCATCGGGTACGCCCTGCTGCGGCCCGGCCGTCTCAGGCGGGGCGACGCCCTGGTGGCGGCCGGCCGCGGGGCGGTGGCGCTCATGGGCTTTGTCTGCGCGCTGCTCGTTTTGGCCGGGGTGGTGGAGGGTTTTTTCACGCCCTCCGCAGTGCCCCCCGCGGCCAAACTGATTTTCGCGGGTCTCACCGGCGTCCTGCTGCTTTGCTACCTTTGGGCCGGCCGCCGCGCCGCCGCCCGGCCGCCGGAAACCGCCTTGGGCAGACAATAAATCAATAAATCTCCAAATCTCCTCCCAAAACGTCTGCCGGATGCGGCGCCGAGCGGGGGTTTTACGGCGTTTGCCTATATCTTCATCTTGTTCTTGTGCGTCATGTACTGGCGCACAAGATAAGACAGCAGACGAGAGGGGTCGGCGGCGTGGCAGCCGATGCCGGCGCGCCGGAGGGCGGGTACGGCCTCCTGCTCCGATTCGCTGCGGTAGATGGCCGCCGCCTTTTGGAAAAGCGCCGGCATGTCGCCGCTCGGCTGCGCGGCCATGACGGAGAGCTCCGGGTTCGAGAGTGAGGCGCAGAGCACGGCGTGGCGGCGTGCCGTCCGCGCCAGCGCCGCGCCCGCGGCGTGGGCCGCCTCCGCCCCGTCGAGGTACGAAAACAGGCAGACGAACGCGCGGCGGCGCACACGCGCCTCCAAAAAAGCCGCCAGATCGGTTAGGCTGCTCTCCACGCGCGCGGCGCGCACCTTGTACAGGAGCTCCAGCAGCCGGGTCATGTGGCGCGCGCCCTTGTCGGGCGGCAGAAAGACCGTGACCTCCGCGCCGTAAAAGATGAGACCCACCCGGTCGCCCGAGCTCAGCGCCACCTGCGCCAGTGCCGCGGCGGTCTCAACCGCGCGGTCGAGGCGCGTGACGTCTCCCATCGGCGCCTCCATCCAGCGGCCGGTGTCGATGGCCAAGATGATCTGCTGACCCCGTTCTACGTCGTACACATTGGTCATGGGCCGCCCGGCTCGGGCGGTGGCCATCCAGTTGATCTTGCGGATGTCGTCGTCCGGCGTGTACTCGCGGATCCCGGTGAACTCCGCGCCCACGCCGCGCACGCGGTGGACGGAGGCGTCGGCGCGCGCCAATTGGCGCCGGCTTGCCAGCATGCGGTACTTGCGCATCGGTCCCAGATCGGGGTACACCGGCACGCTGTCCGGGCACGGCAGAGCAAAGCGCCGCGTGCACAGGCCGAGGCGGCCGCGGATCTCCACGTGGCAGTTCCCAAAGGAGAAGCGGCCGCGCTGTGTGGGGCGTGCGGCATAGCGGATTTCCAGCCGTTCGCCGGGCGGGCAGTGCGCCGCCGTTGGCGTGTGTTCCCACAAAAATGTCGCCGGCGGCGTGTCGTCTATCCGCATCGACACCCCATGGCGGCTTTTGTTTTCGACCGCCACCGTGACAAAGGTCTCCCGGCGCAGCTCAAAGCTGTCCGAAAACGAGCGGGCGGCCGCAAAATGCCGCCGCCGCGGGCTGACCAGTACATCCGCCGCGTACAGCAGCAGGAGAACGGTGTCGGAGATCATCAGAAACTGGGAAGACAGGCCGAGCGGCGCGCCGATGGCCACGGTAAAGAGGGTGGCCATCAGCAACAGGGCCATGGTTTTGGTGATGCCCATCGGTACGCCCCCTCTCTATCTCGGCACCCGTGCCTCGCTCAAGATCTGGGCGAGCAGCCGGTCGGCCGTGGCGCCCTCGATCTCCGCGTCGGGCGTGAGGATGATGCGGTGGCGCAGCACGGGCGTCACCAGGGACTGGATGTCCTCCGGAATGACAAAATCCCGGCCCTCCAGCAGCGCCGCGGCCTTGGCCGTCTGTAAAAGCGCGATGGAGGCGCGCGGCGAACCGCCCAGCAGGATGTAGTGGTTGCGCCGCGTGGCCTCGACAATGTCCAAAATATATCCAAACAGACTGTCGTCCACACGCACGCCCCCCGCTTCGCGCCGTGCGGCCAGGATGCCGGCGGCGTCGACGACAGGGCTCAGCCGCTCGAAATCCCGCGGGTGGAAACCCGCGTGCGTGTTGCGCAGCACCGCGTGTTCCTCCGGCCGGGTGGGGTAACCGACCGTCAGCTTCATCATAAAGCGGTCGAGCTGCGCCTCCGGGAGCGGATAGGTGCCCTCGTACTCCACGGGGTTTTGGGTGGCAAAGACCATGAAAGGCTGGGCGAGCGGATAGTCCTGCCCGTCGATCGAGACGCGGTTTTCCTCCATTGCCTCAAGCAGCGCCGACTGGGTCTTGGGCGGCGTGCGGTTGATCTCGTCGGCCAGCAAAAATTGTGTGAACAACGGGCCGCGCTTCAGATGAAACGCGTGGGTGGACAGATCGAAGATACTGGCGCCGATGATGTCGGAGGGCATGAGGTCGGGTGTGAATTGGATGCGTTTGAACTCGACGCCCACCGACTGCGCCAGCGCGCGCACCGCCAGTGTCTTGCCCAGCCCGGGTACGCCCTCGATCAGGACATGGCCGCCGGAAAACAGGCAGATGAGCATGTGCCGTACAAATTCGTCCTGTCCTACGAAGATCCGGCCCATCTGACCCCGGATGTTGGCGGAGGTCTGTGTCATCGTCATGGTGTCTTCTCCTTCCGCAGCCTCTCCATCTCTGAGGCCAACGCCGGCGCGGCGGCGCGGCCGTTCGGCTGTGTCTCGACGGTCTCAAGCTGCTGTTCGATGTGGGGGTACCGCAGGCCGGTCCGGGCGACCAGGCGACGGTAACAGAGGCGCAGCGCGTCGGGCCAGAGCCCGGCGCGCGCCATGAGGGAGGCGAGCGCGAACGTCTCTTCGGTCTCCTCCCGAGGCCGCCGGTCGGCCGGGACGTCGGGAGCGCCCAGCCGCGTGTTCAAAAAGAGCAGACACAGCAGCGCGGCGAAGAGGAGCTGCACGAGCCCGGCGCGCAGCCAGTCGGGGAGGATGGAAAACGGCGTATCGCCGCCCCTTTGGTAGAGCTCATTGTCCATGAACCCTTCGCGGCCGTATTCGTCGAACCAGATGGTCCGCTCCCGCGAGGACCAGAGTGAGACGACGAGCTCGTGGACGGAAGAGGCCGAGACATTGCCGTTGCGGAAGTTCCACGGGTTCTCCAGCACCATGTACGCGTTGCCGCGGGCCTGCCAGGCCGCCAGCGCCTCCGGGTTCTCCGGGTGCAGGCTGTCGGGATCAAACACGAGCAGCACGCCGTCGCCCGTCGCTTCGATGCTCCGCTGCTTGCGCGCCACCTGAAAGCCCTCCTCTTCCAGCAGCACATAGAGGGCCCGGACGCCGTTGGGGCCGTTGTTGTAAGAACTAAACGGAAGATCCTGATTTGGCCGGAACAGCCCCAGAAACAGGGCGCCCGCCAAGAAGAGCAGCAGCAGGACGACAATCCACCAGGTGTTTCTCTTCATGCGGCGGCCCTCCCCTCAAAGAGAGACGTCAGCGCCCGGCGCCAGTGCGTAAGCAGCGCGGGTTCGACCGGCTGCCCGCCGTAGCGCCACACGGCAAAGACAAAAGAAAATGCGGCGAAGGCCTCGGCGCCTTGGTACCCCGCGCGCCGCAGATCGGCCAGATACTGCCGGTTGGTGCGCCCCGGGATCTGCACGATGAGCCGGCACTCGCCGAGCCGCGCGAGCAGCGCCGCCATCAGAGCGGCGGCGGCCTCGGCCCAGGCGGCGGCGGATATCAGTTCGTCGGCGCGCCGCAGCCACTCCGCCGCCGTCGGCGCGCGCTCCGCCGGGCCGTCCTTTTTTTTGGCCCTCGTTCGTCCCCGCCGCGCCCGGCGGCGGAGGAGCCATGCGGCGGCCAAAACGATCAGCGCGGCCAGCAGCGCGAGAAAGACATAGCTCCACGAGCCGAGCCGCGTGGCCGTCAAGCCGATGCCGCTCAAAAGCGCTCGGAAAAATTCGACAATCGCCGCGAAGATACGTTCCAGCAGTGACGAAGAGTACCCGCTGAACTCGGGCCGCGTCAGGATCTCATCCAGGTGCTGGGCCACTTCGGGCAAACTCGGCGGGCTGGCTCCCATCATAGCGGCGTATGAGGCGGCTGCGGATACTCGGACGACAGCCCATGACTTCTCAAGTAGAGGTCGTAGCCCTCCCGGCGAATCCGGGCGTTCAGATACATGAGAGAGGACACGATGGGAACAAGCGGCGAGATCAAGGCGCCAAGCGGCGCGGACACGAGAGAATTCAGCCAAAGAGGCGTGCCCAGCAGCGTGGTGAGAAACATGACGCCCCCCGAGAGCATGGCCTGCACGAGGAAGACGATGAGATACGTCAGCGCCATGGTGCCGAGCATGCGCCAGAAGTTTTTGAAGGTGAGGGAGAAGGCCCGGCGCGCGGCCCGAAACCCGAAGGAACCCTCGTTCACAGCCGCGGGGAAGATGAGCAGCGTCCACATGAAGCCGCAGGTGAACAAGATGACGACGGCCGCCAGTATGATGGGCAGGCCGATGAAGACGCCGGCGAGGCCGCCCGACAGGGTCAAGGCGCTCATAAGCAGGGCGAAAAGAATCATCAAAAGAAAGAGGGGAATGATCACGACGAGTCCGGACAGGATACTGGAGAGCAGGAGAACGATTCCTGTCAGGAGAAACTGGCCGTAGTGGCTCCGAGCCCGGGCAAACCAGCCGCCCGCCGTGTCTTTCACGCCGTGGTAGTAGCCGGAGACCACATTGGTGATCCCGCCGGTGACCATGGGCGTGATGAGCAGCGACACGGCTATGTTTAAGAGAGAACCGGCGCGCATGGCGGAGCCCCAGCGGGTGAGCATCGAAAACATGTCGTCGTAATTGTCCATGTCGCCGCCGAGGATGTCGAGGTATTGGTTGAAAAAATTCGAGAGACCCGGCCCGGACAGCCCGCCCGGCAGGGCGGACAGGAGCACGAGGTTGACGAGTATCTGCGACAGCGCGCCAATGAGCAGCGCAAAGAGTGCGATGGCTCCGAAATTGCGGCGGTAGATGCGAAAACTGTGGTCGAGAATGGTGCCGACGCCCATGGGCTTGGGTTCAAACGGCAGGTCCATGACAAGCACCCCTTTCCAAAGCTGCGAGGGGTCGTCCCTCACGCGGGTCAAAATACAAGATGGGTTAAGAGGCGCCCCGTTATACTGACGTCAGGGTGAGCGCCGTGCGGTACATGGATTCCTGCAGGTCCCGCTTCATGGCCAGAGCCTCATCGATGTCGTGGTCGCACATCTCGCCGTTGCGGATGCACACCACCCGGTTGGAGCGCCCCTCCAGCAGCGTCTCGACGGCGTATACGCCCATGCGCGAGGCGGTCACGCGGTCGCGGGCGGTGGGGGAGCCGCCGCGCTGGATGTGCCCCAAGATGGTGATGCGCGGGTCCATGCCCGTCTCCTTTTTGATCCGGCTTCCGATGTCGGTGGCGCGCCCGACCCCCTCGGCCACGATGATGATGGAGTGGTTGCGGCCGTGGATGCGCGCGCTGCGCATCTTTTCAATGACGTCCGTTTCAAAATCCACTTCCTTTTCCGGGACCAAAATTGCGGTGGCGCCCACGGCGATGCCGACGTAGACGGCGAGGTGCCCGGCGTTGCGGCCCATGACTTCGACGACGGAGCACCGCTCGTGCGACTGCATCGTGTCCCGCAGTTTGTCGATGCAGGAGAGCGCCGTGTTGCAGGCCGTGTCGAAGCCGATGGAGTAGTGGGTGCTGCCGATGTCGTTGTCGATGGTGCCGGGGATCCCGATGGTGGGGACCCCGTGGGCCGCCAGCGCCAGCGCGCCGCGGAAGGTGCCGTCGCCGCCGATGGCGACGAGGCCGTCGAGGCCGAGGTAACGGCAGGAGTCCACGCCCTTCTGCAGGCCCGCCTCCGTCATGAATTCCGGGCAGCGGGCCGTGTAGAGGATCGTGCCCCCGCGGGTGACGATGCCGGCGACGTTTTGCGGCCCCAGTTCAGTGACGTCCCCGTTGATGAGTCCGTTGTAACCGCGGCGGATGCCGAGGCACTGGATGTCGTGCGCCGCCGCCGTGCGCGCCACCGCGCGGATGGCGGCGTTCATGCCGGGCGCGTCTCCGCCGCTGGTCAAAACGCCGATGCGAGCCATCTTTTTGTCCAAGTTACATTCACTCCTTACACTAAATCGCGAAACAAAATCGCGGTGCCAATCACAGGTGGGCTATTTTGCTCGGATGTTTTATTTTACCTTGTGTGCGGCAGAAAAACAATCTCTTCGCGCGTTTTCCTGCGCCGTCGGCAAAATTAATTCTGCGGGCGGTCACCTGCGGGCGGCGCGGCGGCGGCGGGCCGCGGCGCGGCGCAGCCGCTGGATGACGCCGCTTGAGAGCCTGTGCATGGGCCAGGCCAGCACGGCCAGCGTACCCCAGACATAGGCGGGACGGCCCAGCAGCGGGGCGTAGGAGAAGAAAAAACCGAGCCAGGCAAAGCTGGCGGCGAAGGCCGCAAGGAGCAGGATGAGCATGGTTCGTTTGGCTGTGTCCAGGGGCCGCGCGGCCTGCCGCAGGACGAGGAAGCCAAACAGCCCCGCCATCAGCGCCGAGACGGTGGAGGTCTGCGGGAAGGTGAGGGTCAGCCACCGGCCCGCGGCGTGGGTGAGCAGGATGCTCACCACAATGCACAGCGCCGTCGGCGCCGACAGGCGGAGCACGGTCTCTATGAAACGGCCCTGAATGCGCCGGTAGGTCGGCCGGAAGGCGAGGAAAAACGAGGGGATGCCGACCGTCAGCGCCGAGATGGGGCTGAGCTGGATCGGCTGAAACGGGTAGGAAATCGGCAGGAGGATGAACAGCAGTGACAACAGGGTGGAGTAGATGGTCTTGACGAGATAGAGGGAGGCCACCCGCTCAATGTTATTGACCACCCGGCGGCCCTCCCGCACCACGTGGATCATCGCCTCGAAGTTCGCGTCCAGCAGCACGACGTCGGCGGCGTGGCGGGCGGCGTCGCTGCCCGTGGCCATCGCCACGCCGCAGTCGGCCTGGGTGAGCGCCGGCACATCGTTGACGCCGTCTCCGGTCATCGCGACCACGTGGCCGTTTTGCTGAAACGCCTCCACGAGGGCCTTCTTCTGGTGGGGCGACACGCGCCCAAACACAACAAACTCTTTGGCGAGCGCCGTCAGCGCCGCGTCCTCCGGCTGCGCGCTCATGTCGACGCAGCGTTCGGCGCCCGCCACGCCGGCGCGGCGCGCCACCTGGGAGACCGTGACGGGGTGGTCGCCCGAGATGACCTTGACGTCCACGCCCTGTCGGGAAAAAAATGACAGCGTGGCCGGCGCCTCCGGCCGAACGGTGTCGGTCATGGCGACCAGCGCGACAGGGCACAGCCCCGCCGGCGGCATATCCCCGGTGAGGGGGGCGTCCGTGTGGGCCAGCAGCAGCACCCGCAGTGCGTCCGCCGCCAGGGCCTCCGCCTCCCGGGCCAGTGCCCCGCCCAGATGAGGCGTCACAAAGGTTGGAGCGCCCAGCACATAGGTGCCATGCCCCGCGAAGGAACAGCCGCTCCACTTTCGGGCGGATGAGAACGCGACGCGCCGCTCGGCCCGCCAGCCGGGGTCCTGCGTCAGACGGGCCCGCAGCGCGCGGCCCGTCGAGCCCTCGTCTTGCAGCGTCCAGGCCAGCGCCGCGAGCGCCGTCTCGGCGTCCGCCAGCGCCGCGCCGCCCTGTGGGCGCACATCGGCCAGCGTCAGTGTTCCGTCCGTGATCGTGCCGGTTTTGTCCAGGCAGAGCACGTCCACCCGGGCCAGGGTCTCCATGCAGGGCATCGACTGCACCAGCGTCCGCCGGCGCGCCAGGCGCAGCGCCCCCACGGCGAAGGTGATCCCGGTCAATAAGATGAGCCCCTCCGGGATCATGCCAATCATCGCGGAGGCCGTGCTCAGCACCGCGCCCGCCAAGGAGGCGTCGCCCCACACATAGTCGGACGCAAACAGCAGCGCGCCCATTGGGAGGATGACGATGGTCAGCACCCGCACCATCCACCGCAGGGAATGCATCAATTCGCTCCGGGCGCGCCGGCCCCTGTGGGCCTCCGCGGTCAGCCGCCCCGCAAAACTGGCCGCGCTCACGGCCGTCACGCGCGCGAAGGCGCGCCCGGCCACGACAAAACTGCCCGAGAGCACAGTGCCGCCGATGTCTTTGGTCACCGGCCGGGCCTCGCCGGTGAGCTGGGATTCATCCACCTCGGGTCCCTCGGCATGGACGACGACGCCGTCGGCGCAGATCTGGTTGCCGGCGGTGAGCGCCATGATGTCGTCCAGGACGAGTTCCTCCTGCGGGATCTGCAGCGCGGCGCCCTCCCGAATCACCGTGACTTTGGACGCTGTGAGGATGGAGAGCCGGTCGATGCTCCGTTTGGCGCGCAGTTCCTGAAAGATGCCGATGGCGGTGTTCGAGAGGGCTACGCCCAGAAAGAGGACGTTGCGCAGGTCGCCCACGAGGAGGATCAGCGTGGCCAGCGCGAGGTTTATCAGGTTGAAGAGCGTACAGATGTTTTCGCGCAGGATCTGCCCGGTGGTGTGGGTCGGTGTTTTGGGCGGCGCGTTGTGCGCGCCGTGGTGCAGGCGCAGAAGAACCTCCTCCTGCGTGAGCCCCGTGTCCCAGGGGGGTGCCCGGCGCGCGAAGGCGTCCGGGGCGGGCGGCGGCGTCTGTCTGTTCATTGGCCTTATATAGTCTCCCCTCGCGCGTCCGGCTGTCCGTGGTGTGCGGTCATATAAGATTCACATTTAGTATACCCGCCGCCGCGCCGCGCCGTCAAGTCGGGAATGCCGGAGGCGCTCAAAAGGTCTTCACAAAAAACTGCAAAAAAAATCGCAAAAAACAGTTGACAAACGGCGCGTGGGTTGGTATATTAATTAAGCGCCTTGCCACGGCCATGGTGCTAGAGCAAAGGCGGCGGCGCACCTTGAAAATTAAACAACGAGGAAAAGAAGCACCAGCAGTGGGCGAACTGGCGTCTGAGAGGGCGCTGGGGAGCGCAATGAATTTGAGCAGCTTGGAAGAGCGAACTATTGAGGGAAAGCGCAATAGTCGGAAGGCTGAGGCGCAGGAATTAATAGAGAGTTTGATCCTGGCTCAGGACGAACGCTGGCGGCGTGCCTAACACATGCAAGTCGAACGGGTTTGTGCGAAGCACA
>JAISCT010000073.1 GCA_031265355.1 Oscillospiraceae bacterium
ACCATCCCCGTCACGGGCTTGTTGTCCACGTCGACAAGCATCTCGCCATCGACCGGGAAATACTCAGCCGTCGGAACACCGAACTCATCGAGCCCGGAGTGATACACCCGCGCGCCCCCATCCCCATACAGCCACACCCGCGCATCGGTAGCGCCCCCAAACACAGCGCTGTATTTTTGCGCAAGCACGGGATCCGGCGCGGCCGCGGCCGTATAGGTGATCTCCACGCTATTCGGCACACCCCCAGCCGGCGCCGCCCCAAACGTCACAGTCCCAGCCGTAAGACTCACCGTGTACCCCGTCGTCGGCACAACGGCGCCCCCATTGGTCACTTTATTGACCGACTGGATCCCCGCATCCAGCAATTTATACAGCGTTGACGTCCCATCGGGGGAAAAGCGCTGACGCCGCTGGGGCGTCAACAGATTGACGGACTCCAGCGGCGTCCCGCCCCCGGCCGGCGGCGTGGCGGTCGTCACAATGGGCACATACCCAGAAACCGGCGCAAACACATCGCCCCGCTTCCCGCTCCACACGAGATACTGCGACCCCGTGAGGCAGTACACCTTGCCCCCGAACCCGAAGAAATGGGCATAGGCGCCATACCCGGTACCCAGCACGCTATACCCAGCCCCCGCAGCGACTTCCAGAATCCGCCCCCCGATAAGCGCCGTCATCACATCGCGCCCGTCGGCACTGCCGCCCCACAGCGCATCCACACGCCGCCCCGGCGCCAGCGTCTGCAGCGCAGCATACCCAGGCCTTGTCCGGAGATTCCCATCCGCCGTCACCCGGAAGTTCCGCATGACAGCCGCCTCACCGTGCCGCAGCCCCGTGTCCCCATCCGGCGACAAATTGAGCCCCAGCCACTTATCAATGCGCACACTCATCCGCTGCCCCGGCCCCACGACCGCCATACGATCACTCACTTCGTTCGTTCAATTGATAGTTGACAATGGATAATGGATAATTATCAACTATCAATTATCAATTATCCATTATTCGTCACGCTTGCGTGTACACCGCGGTGACGATGCCGCTATCGGTCATGCCGGCCTTGAGCGCGTAGGACATGACGACGAGGTCGCCGGTGAGCCCTGTCGTCGGGATTTTGTTTGTGGAGTTATAGACCTGCGCCGTCTGGCTGGTCTTGGGGTCGGTCTGGTCCAGCGTGTACATGATGGTGGCGCCGGATGTGGCGGACGTCAGCGCGATGGTTGTGGTACCCGGCGTATAGGCCGTGCCACCGGCGGGATTCGGGACTGGATTGGCGACGAACGTGGTGTCCGCGCTGTCAATGGACAGCGCCACCCCGGCGCGCCGCGTGGCCAGGACGAACAGGTCGTGGTAGATGAGCCCCTCGACGAGCGCCCCCGCCATGCCTTGCGGCTTGTTGTGGACCTTGTAGTCTTTGAGCTTGACAGGGGCCGGGCTCGTCGTCTTGTCGACAATCATGAAGTTGACGCCGACGGGCCAGTACGAGGCGGGCACGACGACCACGGGCATGCCATCGATTTCGCCGAGGACACCGCGCTGCAGCATCTGCTGCGACATATCGCCCTTCTTGATGAAGTCGGGGTCAAGCTTCAACCACTTATAGATGGACGGCTTCACAAAGAGCCTCCGCGCGGAGCGATTGACGAGGGCGTTGTCCATGTGCTCGCCCAGCGTCAGGACAGCCTGGGCGGTATTGGTCTTATCGAGGGCTGCGCTCTCTTTGATCTTGATACCCGCTTCGGCGGCCCACTGCCCCAGGCGATACCTGTCGACATAGGGCGTGATGACGTTGTCGACCTGCTCCTTGAGCGTTCTATTGGCCCGATACAGCACCTGAGGCATATCGGCGCCATACAGCTCATCGAGCGCATAGGTGAAGGACTTCGCATCCCGCATCGTGAGCTCCTGGACGGTATTGCCCAGATTATCTGGGATCCCATATCGGCTACCCACAGCGGCTTCGGCGTCGTAATCGTTGAGTCTCACGAGGCCCGAGGTATAGACTTTGACAGTCCGCGCGCCCACGAAATCGCTATCCAAACTGGAGACAGTGGCGATATCCGTATAGCTCTGATGTGTAAACCGCTCGATAAGCTTCGATGAAAACTTCGTTGCAAAATTGAGAGTTGCCATAATCACTCACTCCGTTCGTTCAATTGACAATTGATAATTGCGGAACGATTTGACAGCTGATAATTATCAACTATCAATTCTCAATTATCAATTGTCATTCCTCCCACCCGGCGAAATCCGGGTCGCGGGGCGTGGCGCCGCCGACGCCGGAGCGCGGGCCGGTGGAGGCGGCGGCCGCTTTGCCAGCGGTCTCCTTGGCGGCCAGCTTCTCAGAGAGCAGGCCCACCTGGGCGGAGAGCTGGTCGCCGCGCTGGGCGGCATAGGCCTCGGTGAGGCTGAGGCCGCGCTGTATATAGGGTGCCAGGGTTTCGAGGGTGGTGGAGAAATCCTGCATGGCCTCCGGGTGGGTGGCTGAAAACTTTTGCAAATCTGTCCGCGCCCTGTCCACGCGGGTCTGGGCCGCGTGGAGGCCGGGCGGGGCCGTGTTTGCGCGGGTCTGGGCCACGTGGAGGCTGGCGCGCTGCGCCGCTGTGTCTCTTTCGACGCCCTGGCTGACGAGCTGGGCGGTCAGGCTGCTCACCTGCAGCTGGTCGAGGAAGGCCTCAGGCTCCAACCCGAAGGATTTCGCCAATGTCCCCACCTGTGTCAGCACGGGATGATGGGCCAGTTCGGCCTTCTGGGCGTCGAGCTGCGCGCGGGTATCCCGGTAGGCGAGGCCCATCTGCACAAGATCGGCCATTTCTTCCGGCGCCACGGTCACATCCCGGTGGTTGTAGCGAACCGTGAGAGGGGATGGACCCTTCGGGTCAGTGCTGAGTTCTGAGTGCTGAGTGCTGAGTTCGGAATCGTCATCGTCGTCGCTGATTTCTTCGGGGGTAAAGTCCCACTCATCCACTTCCTCCGCTATGGCGGGGGAAACATCCGCATCCGGCGTGGTGGCCGGAGGCGCGGCCGATGCGGATAGGTCGGCCGATACATAGGCCGGCATGGCGGCCGGCGCGGCTTCAGTCGTGCTCACGCCCATGGCGAGGGCTGATATCTCTGACACGATCACTCACTCCGTTCGTTCAATTGAGAATGGAGAATGGATAATGGATAATTATCAATTATCAACTATCAATTCTCAATTCTATAGTGGAGGTGCCGCCGCCGCGGCGGAGGGGTTACGCGCTTTGATGCTGTCGATGAGTTCCTGGCGCTGGGGGAGGTAGCCATCGGGCAGACGCTCGAGATAGTCGACGAGTTCCAGGGCACCGGAGGCAAAGAGATTGTCGAGTGTCGTCATGCGGGCGAGCTCGGACCAATAGGCGGCGGGTCCGACATCGATCTGGAGGCTAAAACCGAGCGCCTCAAGCTGGCCGTAATCAAAGAGGAACGGGACGCGCTGTTCACTGTTCACTGTCGTCGTGACATAGCGGGGGCCGTAATAGGCGCCCATGAAGTCGATGAGGATGCGTGCCAAGTCTTCGACGGCCTGATACAGCCGCTGTCTGGTGAGGGCCAACGGCACGGAGGCGGCCCGCTGCACGGCAATGATAGCGGAGGCGTTGTCCGGCCGCACGTTTCCGAGGGCAGCGTCCGGCGCGCCCATACAGTCGCGCGTGTAATTGATGGCGGCGTCGATGTACTCGTGGACCTGCGGGGGCAGACCGCGCCCCTCGATGACGCGGGCCACACTCGCCATATCGTCCGAGGCAGCGCCGGTGACTTTGATGGCGGCGCCGACGCGGTTGTCCCAGCCGTCGCGCATGAGGGTGCCGTTGTAGACGACCTTTGGGTAGGCGGTGGACATGAGGGAAATCATGCTCATCGCGAACAGCTTGTTCACGAAGATCTGATTGGGGATCAGCCCCGTCACGGCCGCCTGTCCGTGCTGAAGCTCGCCTATTTCGTCCCACGGCATCCAAACGACGGGGTAGCATGTGAGGGCCGTGTCCCACTCTGGGCGGATCCAGGCGGTGCCGGTGCACTCGGCCGCAAAGATCCGCCCAGATTCGGGGTCACGGCGAAGATGAAGAAGGACAGTCACGCGGTCCGTATCGGCACGTTCGACCTGGCCCGGGACATCCTGGGTCTCATTGTCCGGCGTGATGCCGTCCGGGTCGCCGCCCCATTGCGCAGCCCGGCGCCGCACAGCCTCGACTTGCTCCCGCGACTCGATGATAATCCACGGCTGCCGACTCACATCTGAGCTTGTGGGATTGCCAAAATGCACGCGTGTGTTGAGGATATTCTCAATGGCGACATCCCCGGGCTCCCGCTGTCCGGTCTTGGCAGCGGCATCCCACCAGAGATACAACGCGCCATCCCCACGCACGGCGGCATTGCGGAGAAACTGTGTGATGGTCGTCTCGAATTTTGTACGCTCGAAGACAGCGTCGATGGTATCGCCGATGACGTCGCTCATCAGGCGCGCGGCCTGCTCAGGGATCGCCCCGATGGCATCCAACGGCGTCGCATGCACAGCAATCGAGTCAGAGCGGAGCGAAGCGATAAGGAAGAGCACCACGCGTTTGAGCAAGTTAAAGACGGGAGTCGGCAGTCCCTCGGCGTCGACGCCCTCCCATTGCCGCCCGATGAAGAAGTTTTCATTGACGGCTGCGGTATCATAGAGGCCCAGGGTAGTTTTAAACGAGACGCCGTCATCCCAGCGCCGGGTGATTGATGAAAGCTCCAACGGTCACTCACTCCGTTCGTTCAATTGAGAATTGACAATGGAAACCCCTCCGCCGCTATGGATAATTATCAACCATCAATTATCCATTCTATTGCGCACGTCATTGGGCCGCAAGCCAGACGGCGGCGTATACCCCATAAGGGTTTCTACGCGCCGGGCCATACGTTCCTGCACCAGCCGCTCCTCCTCACTTTCGGGGCCTTTGGGACAGTGCTGAGTGCTGCGTGCTGCGTGCTGAGTTGGCACGCGGCGGATCGCATCCAACAAGATAGGCCTAAGGTACAGCGCCACCAACACAAAGGCCACCAAGCAGCCACCGAGAAGTCCCACGACCAAAAACGCCATACGGTCACTCACTCCGTTCGTTCAATTATCAATTCTATATCGCCCCCACTCGGATACGCTGTAGCGCAGCGCGTCCATCGCGTGGTTGAGGACGTCGACGGGGCGGTCGGTGTAAGCGCCCGACTGCTCATCTCTTATCCACTTCCAGAGTTGCAATTCACGGATGGTATGCTTGCAGCTGGGGTCCACAATGATCTGATGCGCCTTGAGCCAGTCGATCTGCGCTGATTCATCATGGGGCCGTTTGATGACGCCGCGGCACAGATAGCCGGCCATCTGCCATTCCCGCACCCGGTCCGGCTCGGCGGAGTCGGCCCACAGCATGGTGGTTTTGGGGATAACGCCCTGGGCCAGTTCTATGAGCTCGGCATTGACGAGGCCCGGCTGATAGATCTCCCGCCGGATGTAGATCACCTGATCTTTGATGCCGACGGACAGCAGGGCGGAAGGGTCATTGAAGCCGAAGTCGAGGCCACCGGAGAGTGCATCGTAGAATCCATCGTTCTCCGGGCAATCGCCTACATGCCAACGGGTGAGGATGAGCCCCCCGACCTCACCCCACTCACCCAGGGCATACACGCGATAGAGCTCGGGATTTGACTGCTCCAGCGCCGCCATACGGTCCGCGTAATCCGGCGGATTGAACCGGTTATCGCGCCAAGTGGACTCGTGGACAAACACATCCACATGCGGCGCATCGAAGAACCGGGCTTTGATCCAGTGGGCTGAGGAAACTGGGTTAAAGCTCAGTGTCACCTGCGGCCAAAGGGCCGGCGGCAGCATCCCACGGATACGGAGGGCAATCAGGTCGACATCCCGCTCGGAGAGCTCTGTCGCCTCCTCGATCCAGACCCAGCATAGCTTTCCCGACGGGACCGTGACGGACTTGAGCCGCTCCAGCTGCTGGGCATCTTTGCAGCCCCGAAAGAGAATCCAGGCGCCGGTGATTTTGCAGCGCAAGCTCAGCGGGTTTGACCGTATTTCCCAAATGCGCGGCCACATATCGCCAAAGATGCGATACACAGCACCCGTCAGCTCTGCGTACGTCGAAGATCGATGAGAGGCCTCCGTTTTACGGACGACCAGCAGCCCCGCGCCCGTATACGCCTTGTCTGTGAGGTGCAAAATGTACTCCTGCGCCAGGTCGTAGGACTTACCGGAGCTAGCGGCGCCTTTGAGGACGCGCCAGAAGTACCGACTTTTGTGGACGGGGATAAAGGCGGGGTTAGCGGTGACAGAGATCTGCCTGACTGGTCGGCTACGCATCCGGCGTCACTTCCCCGAAATCCTGAGAGATAGTGACATCTGGCAGCGCGCCGTCCTGCTGTCCGTCCATGAGTCCAGTGATCCGCGCGAGCAGCTCGGCGGCCTTGATGGCACCCCGCGCGTCGAAGCGATACTCGCCACTCGGGATGTAGTCTCTCGCCTCGCTGTCCCACTCGAGCACCGGCTGCGCCTGCATACAGCGCCGGAAGACCTCCCGCAGGTCAAGGATCACAGAGTCGCGATTGATCCCATGCTGCTCGACGAGGTCGGCCCGCAGCTCTTTTATCTTTGCCCGCACGTCCGAACGCTTGAGCAACCGACACGCCTGCGAGTCGGCATTTTTGGCAGCGTACCCGGCGGCCTTCGCGGCCCGTGTGGCGTTGGCCTCGGGGTCCGCGGCGTAGATCTCGCAGAACCGCCACATCCGCGCACTGCCGTCCTTCCAGCTCTTTTTTGCTGGTTTTTGCGCGACAGCCATTCATATCGCCTCCGGCTCAAGGGCATAAAAAAAGCCCCTCCGGGAAAACCCGGAAGGGCATCTACACAACTTCGTTAGCTTATATTATAGCACACTTGACAAGTATCAGTCAAGTATTTCTTCCAAATATTTTGTGAGTGATTCTGTGAGTGATTCACAACGCACGCGCGCGCGTTCTAGGGTTTCCGCGCGCTGAATGTACCCGCGCACCCGCGCCGGCGCGCCCACAGGCGCCCTGACAACAGATAACAACTGTTATCTGATCAGTTGTTATCTGTTATCTGATCAAGTGCCCCACTGCGCAGTCTATACAGGGATGCCCGCGACACTCCCAACGCGCCCGCGATGCTCGTCCACTGGTGCCCATCCACATAATGGGCACGCAGGATGTACCGCGCGGGCGCGGGCAGCGCGTCGATAGCCGTCTCTATGCGCAGCATCTCACGTTTTACTATCTTCATGCGTTCTCTCGTCACGTGCTCGACGGCCTCCACTGTCACGACGCCCACGGAGATCGGCGGCGGCGGCAGCGTCTGAGGCGCCCGCGCGACGGACTGCGACCAAGCCCGGATCTCTCCGAGCTCCCACATCATCCCACGCAGCTCCTCGCGCAAGCCCCGATAGGACTTCAAGGTCTCCTCCGTCATGGCCATTACTCCCTTCTGCTTAGGCCCTTTGGGCCCGGGGCCGGTTCGGCTTGCCGTCGACGCGGCGCAGCTGCATGTACTCGCTGAGATCCCCGGCGTCGGAAGCCCAGCGCTGGAGGTCCAGCATTATATATCCGCGTGGGATACGCGGTGCTCTGGTGAGGCGCAGCGGCTTCACGCCGCGTTTGATGCAGACAATGGGCTGTGTGAGGTTGCGGGACTGACTCCACCGCCGTTTCTGCGGGATCTTATCCCGTGGCGCCTCCGGGTCTGCGCGCCCCTGCCGGTTGCGGAAGATATATCTGGCGAGCCACGAGTGTTCCGCGTCCGGCGTCATCTGCTCCAGCTGGACGCGGCCGAGGCCCCAGAGCGCCACAGCATCCTCCATCGGCATCTTTGACATGAGGATATGGTGGTGGATACGTCTGGTATCCCGCTCCGTGGTCGTGACAGCGATGTATTTGAGCTCTGGGAGGCCCTTTTTTCGTCTCCAGTCCCGGATCTTGCGTATATAGCGCGCCCTATCTTTCAGGGCCTGGTCCATCTCTGGTGCTGGCGGCGCGTAGCTGAGCGTCAACCAGAGATCGGAGGCCCCGAAATTCGCGTTGACGAGTCTGGTCAGATGTTTCTGGCTGTATTTCTCATTGCGGGCGGCCTGCCCCTTATCTGTCTCGGCTCGGTTCTCCGACCGCGAGACCTTCCGGCCATCTCGCGCGGCCTGATAGGTCTCGATCTCCAAGATATCGCCCGCGTACACCCTCCGCTCAATCCAGACCATACTCTTACCCCATTTAGTCGGGACGTCGAGGACGCCGTCCCCTACGTCGGCAAATTAATTGGTTTAAGGACGTTCCAAAGGGGCTGCGCCCCTGAGAGGAAGACCTTATATAATAAGGTGTTCCTCTCAGCATGTCATACCACATACCTCCTCAGTTGTTATCTGTTATCTGTTCACTGTTATCTGTGATTGGCCACCATCAGGTCCAGCGCGTAGGAAGCGAGCGCCTCCAGGTCTTCGGGTCGTTGAATCACGATTTGCGGCTGGTAAACGGGCGCGCCGCCAGCCAGCCAGATCTCCATAGCCTGGCGCCGCAGCACCCAGTGCCCGTTGTTCTTACCCTTGTCGGGGGGGACGTACTGTCCCCATGAGACATGGCCGCCCCGGATCCATTGCTTGATGGTGTCGGCGTTCACGCCGAGCCGCTGGGCCGCCTCGGCGACGCTGATAAGCTCACGCATGTTGAAAGACCCCTCCTTTCTGAGAATTGATAGTTGATAATTATCCACGCCTCCCCTAGGAGGGGAGGTGCCGCCGCAGCGGCGGAGGGGTTTCCATAGTCAATTCTCAATTGACTATGCGGGTTCATCTGGGTAGAATTTCGTCCAGTCGACCCCGAGGACTTTTCCGAGACGTTTGGCAAGCTCTGGACTCGGTGTTTTCGCATCGCGCTCTATGTTTGAATAGTAACCCTGTGTAATTCCGGCGGCGGCCGCAACGTCCACTTGGGTTCGCGGCCCACGGATTTCGGACAGCCAATCGCGCAAACTACCACATCCCAACTGCGTTATTATTTCCTATTGCAATAATAATATAACAGATAGCGCTTATTGTCAAGTGCTTTTAGAAATATTTTTAAAAAAGATTTTTTAGGGCTTGACAAATATAGCGGCTGGCGATATTATTATTCTAGAAGGTGAGCAAAATGTTCTCAGAACGAGTGAAAGAGCTAAGGAAGAAGATGGGATTGTCGCAAGTTCAGTTTGCGGAAGCGATCCAGTCTAAGCAGGCAACGATAGCCGGGTGGGAGAGAGGGACACGAGAGCCAGGGTTCACAACAGTCACAAAACTGGCACAATTTTTCTGTGTTTCAACGGATTATCTCCTGGGCCACTCCGATGAAGAGCGCCCGACGGCGGCCCAAAATTCGGATCCTGCTACTGAATTTGACGCCAAGGCGCTCATTTCGGAGATTCGCGAGGTATTAAGTGAGCAGCAAGTTCTTCTGGCCGGCCACGCAAACAAGTCGGCCACCCAGAGTGGGCAGCCGACCAGTGAGCGCGATATTACGATGGCAAAAATTGCAGCTAGGTTGAACGAGATGAACGATAAGGAATTTTCTCGGGCGGTGGAGATCTTTCGTCTTCTGGACTCCGAATAGATTCCCAGTAAGTTACAACCTTCCCATCCGTAAAATTTTGCAACTTCTGCAAAATTTCCTTCGTCAAGGCCACGCGTTTTTCCTTGTCCATATTCAGTTGGTCCCTCAACTTTCGAGTATTCACACGTCCCTGTAGAACATTAAAGCCGCCGACTGTAAAATCGAGGGAATTTTTTGATAGTTTAGCTTCTTGCCGGGAAAATCGTCAGAGTCGAACGAGAAAACGGCATTTGGGAACAGCTCGAAATTTTTGATCAATGGAAGGAGAAAAGGAGGGTCAAAGTATGGGCAACCGCCGCGCGAACGGGGAAGGGACCTGGTCCAAGCAAGGGGATCGGGTAAAGTATCGCGTACAAGTAGACGGGCGGCGGCGGTCATTTACTGGGGCGACAAAAGCCGAGTGCAGACGCCAATATGAGGCGGTTAAAGACACACCCAAGATAGATAAAAAAATGACCGTTGCCCAATGGGCCACGGTGTGGGTTAAGACGTATAAAAAAGACACCATTGCCTACAAGTCTTATATTTTATACCAAAGTTATATTGACAATCACATTATTCCACGCTTAGGGCATCTTCTGATGGGTCAAGTAAAGCCCTTACATCTACAGCAGTTTGTCAACGCATTTGGTGAAAAGTCTTGGGCCATGCGGCGTGACTTCCGGACGATTTTCAACGGAATGTTCGCAGACGCAATCAACAATCATCTATGTTCGGAGAACCCTGCTATTGGTCTAAATATTGGATCCAAACCCAAACGGCGCCCCAAAGCCTTCGGGCGCGATGTCGTTCCTCACATCCTCAAGTTTACCGCCACGCACCGATACGGCCACTACATTCTGCTCCTACTTTATACGGGTCTGCGCGCTGGCGAGCTTCTGGCGTTGAAGTGGGACGATATCAATGACGGTGTTATTTCTGTACACACAGCCGTTGCGCAGATGGAAGACGGTCCTCAGGAGAAGGGCACCAAGAATGAAGATGATCGGTACATTGGCATAAAGCCAGAGCTAGCCGCGGTGCTACCCACGATTCTCCGCGCGGGACCATATGTTTTACATGACAAAAGGGGTGAGCGTCTCAAGTATCAATGTTTCTACCGGCGGTACAGGCAATTTTTCAAAGACCTGAACGCCACGCTAGGGGCCGAGGCACAAATTTCCTGGATGTCTCCGCACAAATGCCGGCACACATTTGGGACATACTTCCTTGCTGGCGGCGCAGATCTCCGCACAGTTCAGGTTGCTCTAGGGCACGCAGATATCAAGACAACACAGATTTATACGAGTGTTGACACAACAACAGCAAGGGAAAATATTTCTCTTCTAAACTACAACTGGTCCGAAACTGGTCCAAGCGAGAATCCGCAATAATCGAACCCATTACGCCGCAGTCACTTCACAATTATTCTCTGCAGGTTCAAGTCCTGTTGTCTCCACAGGCGGCTTGCGCCGCAGCGAACAATGAAAAACTCACCATAGATTGCTACTTTACTTGGTATCCCCAGGCCTTGCCGGCTTTATTTTACTGCCGGGCGAAGGTCTGTTTTATGTTGCATATATGCCCTTGAATACACGTTGGGAGGAGGGGCGATTTGATTTTCTGTTTGTGAGGTTTACGGGAAAGGAGGAAGCCGCATGGAAAAAAATAGTCTGACAATGCCCGTAGTAAAATGGGCCGGCGGGAAAAGGCAATTAATTCCAATCTTATCCTCTCTTCTTCCAGATCAATTTACTACTTATTGTGAACCTTTTTTAGGTGGAGGTGCAATGCTTTTTGGGTGTCAACCGCAAAGGGCCATCGTCAACGATATAAACAACGATTTGATCCACATGTATAAAGTGATCCGTGATGATGTCGAAGCCCTGATATTAGAATTGGAAAAGCACAAAAATGAATCGGTGTATTTTTACAAAGTCCGTGGCTGGGATCGCAACAAAGAAAAATACAATACTTTGTCAAACGTCGAAAAGGCAGCCCGGCTCATTTATTTGAATAAAACATGTTATAATGGTCTTTTCCGTGTGAATAACGCCGGAGAATTTAACACGCCATTTGGCAACTACAAAAATCCCAATATAGTAAATGCTCCGACTCTCAGGGCCGTAAGCAACTATTTTCAGAAAGCTGAGATCGTATTTTTGTGTCGCGACTATGCGGATATATTGGCTAGAATTCCACAAGGAACTTTTGTTTATTTAGATCCTCCCTATGATCCTGTCTCTGAAACGGCAAACTTTACCGGATATTCCCGGGGTGGTTTTTTCCGCGACGATCAGATTCGGCTCAGAGAATGCTGTCATGATTTGACACGCAGAGGCATAAAGTTTATGTTGTCTAATTCAGCCACAGATTTTATTAGAGAGCAATACGCTGTCTACAACATCACCATTGTCCAGGCAAAAAGAGCGATAAATTCAGACGCTGCCGGAAGAGACAATGTCGACGAAGTGGTGATAAGAAATTATGGGTAATAGAGCAATAGACCAAAAATCGGAGTTGGCATTTGCTGCTTTCGCTGGAATGTTCGCTGCCCGTAAAATGATAGGATACCGCTTGATTCAGCAATGCCCAAGCTTTGTCGTCACGCCCCTGCCGCAGATAAACAGCCGCAAGCTCAGCCAATAAATATCTTATATCCTCGGCGCGTTAATCCTGCTTCTTCACATGCCTTCGCCGCCGATTTGGACAACGCCAATGCCTCCTTGTACTTTCCCAAGTGAATACTGCACCGTGCGAGAAGATTGCATATCTTCAGCGAACCGTACATCGCCTTGATAAAGCGGATGGCGGTAGGTGAGAAAATCGATGTCGACGTCGCGAAAATCCTCATCGCGGAATACAAAAAGCAGAAGGAGGCCGTCCAATGCGTTTCGCATTTGTCACGATTGTCATCGTCTTAGGGTTTGGTGTGGGGAGCATCTTGCTTCAAATCTTCCTGTCCAAAATGGAGAGCAAGTGGCCGGGGCTCATTCTGCCTATAATCGCGTTCCTGCTCTCTCTCACCGTCGTTTTGGCCAACGTCTTGTTTTATGAGGTACAGGACACGGTAGAGGTGATTTCAGAAAGCGGTCAAATCGTTTCCCAACCCGCCGAGAACGCCCTTACGCGCCCCGTGCCAACCGTGGGCGAGAGGATTTTGCTCGTGATCATTCCATTCATACTCTGCAATATACCAACAGTGGTATATATTTCCATCTACTTTGGTGTGAGAGAGAAACACAGGCAGGAACACCTGCTTAAAAGGATGACCGCACAAGATTTGTGAAGCGAAAAAGGGAACCGGTTTTTTATGCCTTCACCAGCTTCTTCGCCCATTGGGTGAAGCGGGCAACGGTGTCGTCGGCGGTGGGAGCGTCGGCGCCGTGGGCTTGTATGTACACTTTGACCTTGGGTTCTGTGCCGGAGGGGCGCACCAGCAGCCGGGTGCCGTCGAGCAGCTCGAAGCCAAGTACGTCCGAGCCGGAGAGCTCCATGTCGGAGACCGCCCCCGTGGCCGACTCAAAACGCCGGCCGGGGAGATAGTCGCACACGGCTTTCACCGGTGTCCCCGCGATGTCGGCGGACGGATCGCCGCGCAGGCCGTCCATCAGCTCCTGCATGCGCGCAAGCCCCGCCAGCCCCGGCATGACCAAGTTGAGCGTGGCCTCACGGTAGTATCCGTATGTCTCGTAGAGCGCCTGCAGGGCGTCGAAAAGAGACATCCCCTGCTGGCGGTGCCAGGCCGCCATCTCAGCGATAAGCACAGAGGCCGTCACGGCATCCTTATCGCGGGCGTGGCTGCCGATCAGGTAGCCGTAGGACTCCTCGAACCCCATCAGATACTGGTGGCTCCCGGAGGCGATGAGCTTCGCAATGACCTCGGCAATGAATTTGAAACCGGTGAACGTCTCAAATACGGCGATGTCGTTCTTTTTGGCAATGGCGTGGGTCATCCGGGTCGTCACAATGGTCTGGACCACCGCCGGATGCGCCGGCAGCGTCCCGGCGGCCCGGCGGGCGCGGATCAGATAGTCCATCAGCAGCACGCCCACCTGGTTGCCGGTCAGGGGTATGTAACCGCCCGCGCGGTCGCGGACCATCACCCCCACCCGGTCGGCGTCCGGGTCGGTGCCGATGACGAGGTCGACGCCGTGCTCGCGCGCCAGCGCGAGGGCGCGCTCAAAGCTCTTCACGTTTTCCGGATTCGGGGAGGCGACAGTGGGGAAGTTCCCGTCAATCTTCATCTGTTCGGGCTCACACAGCACGTGGCGGAACCCGAGCGCCGTCAGTGCTTCCGGCACCAGCCGGTACCCGGCGCCGTGAAACGGCGTGTACACAAGCTTGAAGTCGCCGGCCACCGCGCGGACAGCGTCCGGCGCCACCGACTGAGCGAGCACGCAGTCCAAAAACGCGCGGTCGGTCTCCGCTCCCAACCACCGGATCCGGCCCGCGCGCAGGGCTTCGTCGAAGTCCACCGCCACGGCGCTCTCCAGTGGGTCGAGCTGGGCCATCTCGCGCGCCACTGCATCGGCGTGCGCAGGCGGGAGCTGCGCGCCGTCGCTCCAGTAGACCTTGTAGCCGTTGTATTCTCTCGGATTGTGACTGGCCGTGATGTTGATCCCCGCGATACAGTGGTGCGCGCGGATCGCAAATGAGAGCTCCGGCGTGGGCCGAAGCTCGTCAAACAGCAACGCCGCGATGCCGCGTCCGGCCAACACGCAGGCGGCCTGCTTCGCGTATTCCTCCGCGTGAAGGCGGCAGTCACAGGCAATGGCGACGCCGCGCGCCGCAGCCTCGGGCCCCTCCCGCAGGATCAGGTTGGCCAGCGCCTGCGTCACGTGGCGTACAATGTGCACGTTGATGCGGCCAAGCCCCACCCCCATGACGCCGCGCAGGCCCGCCGTGCCGAAGACCAGGGGCCGCGTGAAGCGCTCCTCGATCTCGGCGGTGTTGCCCTCCAGGGCACACAGTTCCGCCTTTTCCGTCTCACTCAGCGCGGGCGACATCAGCCACCTGCGGTATTCCGTCATCGCTGTCATGGCATCTCCTCCTCCGTTTCCGCCATTGAGGCCTCCAACACATCCCGGGCCGCCTCCAGCAGCGGTTCCGGAACAAAGATCTCGGCGCCGTAGATCGGGGCTCCGAAGAGCACATTGGAAAAGAACGTGGGGTTCGGCGTCCGCACACGGGTGGGGATGCCGAAAGCCTGAAGCAGGGACCGCTTAAGTCCGATGTCCATGGGGTTTTGCGCGTAGACAAGCTGCACCGCCTGCGCCGGGCGGCCCGCTCCGTCGTCCGGCCAAGCCGGCCCCGCCCCTTCCGACAGGAACCAGCCGTTCTCTCCGTCCGTCAGCGGCCGTCCGCAATGGGAACACGCCGCCGCGCCGTCCTCACACGCCCCGCCGCAGTGCCGGCAAACCATCTTTCATCCCCCTCACTGCTGCGCCGAAACGCAACAGGTCAATTTACCCGCCGCTATGTCCTCTCACTTGTGATATTGCCCGCCCGACATGATCTGAAACGCGCGATAGAGCTGTTCGAGCAGCAGCACGCGCGCCAGGTGGTGCGGGAATGTCATGCGGGAGAGGGAGAGCCGCCAGTCGGCACGGCGCACCGCCGCGTCCGGCAGACCGTCCGACCCGCCGATGAGAAAGCAAAACGAAGAGCGCCCCGCCGTCATCAGGGCCTGCAGCCGGGCGGCCAGCGCCTCGCTGCCGACGCTCTCTCCGTCGATGCACAGCGCCGTCGTGTAAGCGCCGGCAGGCATACGATCCTCGACCGGATGCCCCTCCGGGAGCTGCGTGACGCGCAGACGCGCATGCGGGGTCAGACGCTTTTCGTACGCCCGGCAGGCCGCCTCGAAGTACGGTTCCTTGAGCCTGCCCACGCAGAGGAGCTCGATGTGTACCATGCGGACGTCACTGCGCGAAAGACATCGCGTCCGCGTCGGGCAGTTCGCGGCAGCGAATTTCGGCGCCGAGCCCTTGCAGCTTGCACACCATGGCTTCGTACCCGCGTTCGATGTGGTGGACGCCGTCGATTGCCGTGACGCCCTGGGCGGCCAGCGCGGCCACCACCAGCGCGGCGCCCGCGCGCAAGTCGCAGGCGCGCACCGGCGCGCCCGTGAGATGGGGCACACCCTCTATGACGGCTACCTTGCCGTCCACCTGGATCTGCGCGCCCATGCGGGCCAGCTCGTCCACATAACGGTAGCGGTTGTCCCAGACGCCCTCGGTGATGACGCTAGTCCCCTCCGCTCCCACGAGACAGGCGGCTATCTGGGGCTGCATATCGGTGGGAAAGCCCGGGTAGGGCTGTGTCTTTACGTTGGCGCGGCGCAGCCGGCCCCGCCGGCGCACCAACACGGCGTCGTCGTACTCCTCCACCTCGACGCCCATCTCCATCAGTTTGGCCGAGATGCCGTCGAGATGCTTCGGGATGACGTTGCGAATGAGCGCTTCGCCGCCGGCGGAGGCCACCGCCGTCATATAGGTGCCGGCCTCGATCTGGTCGGGGATGATCGTATAGCTCCCCCCGGCAAGGCGCGGCACGCCGCGGATCTTGATGACGTCGGTGCCGGCGCCCTTGATGTTCGCCCCCATCGCATTGAGAAAGTTGGCGAGGTCCACGATGTGGGGCTCCTTGGCGGCGCTTTCGATGACCGTCTGCCCCTCCGCCAGCGCGGCGGCCAGCATGATGTTGACCGTGGCGCCCACGGAGACCACATCGAGATACACCACCGAGCCGGTCAGCCGGCCCGGCGAGCGGGCGTACACAAAGCCGCCCCGCACCTCGACGGACGCCCCCAACGCCTCGAACCCCTTGATGTGCTGGTCGATGGGACGCACACCGAAATCGCACCCGCCGGGCGGCGGCACCTGCGCCGCCCCAAACCGGGACAGCAGCGACCCGATATAGTAACACGAAGCCCGGATGCGCCGCACGAGATCATAGGGCACCCGGGCGTTCTGGGCATGCCGGGCGTCGATCTCCAGTGTCGTGTCGTCCAGCAGCCGCACCTGTCCGCCCATCTCTTGAACGATCTCCAGCATCAGTGTGACGTCGTTGATTTTGGGAATATTTTCAATGCGACAGACGCCGTCCACCAGCAGCGCGGCCGGGATGATGGCCACCGCCGCGTTTTTGGCGCCGCTCACCAGGACTTCTCCTGACAGGGGATTTCCACCCCGCACTTCATAGATGAACAAAACGCGCACCCTTTCCGGCTTGCCGCCCGCCCTCTTGGCGCGGCGGCGCGGGAGCAATGATCCCGTGCCTCAAAACGCAAATTATTATACATCACTATTATGCAAAAGGGAAGCCCTTTTCATAACACGATCCGTCGTCTTCGCATCGTTTTTTTCGCAGGCATTTGCGGATGGCGCGCCAGGAAATCCCGTTTGAGGCGGGAATTTCCTGGCGCATTTTTTGCATCAGATCTCCAGGGTCCAGCCGAACGGATCTGCCTTTTTGCCCCACTGGATGCCGGTGAGTTCGTCGTAGAGGCGACGGGCCAGCGGACCGATCTGTCCGCCGCTCACGGGAATGATCCGCCCCTCGTAATTGAACGAGCCGATCGGAGAGATCACCGCCGCCGTACCGGTGCCGAAGGACTCCGACAGCCGTCCGGCGCCGGCGGCCTCCACGAGTTCGTCGATCGAGATGGCGCGCTGGTCGACCGGCACCCCCCAGGACGCGAGCAGGCGGATGGCCGAGTCGCGGGTGACGCCCGGCAGGATAGACCCCTCCAGCGGCGGTGTGACCACGCGGCCGTCGATCGAGAAGAAGACGTTCATCGTGCCGACTTCCTCGATATAACGGCGGTGTACGCCGTCCAGCCACAGCACCTGGGTGTAGCCTTTCTCCTTCGCGCGCACCTGCGCCCGGATCGTGGCGGCGTAGTTGCCGCCCGTCTTAGCCTCGCCGGTGCCGCCCTTCACGGCGCGCACATCCTCGGTTTCGATCAGGATGCTCACCGGGTCGATCCCCTCCGGATAGTACGCCCCCACCGGGGAGAGGATGATCAGGAACTGATAGGTATGCGACGCCCGCACGCCCAGGTAGGGGTCGGTGGCGATGATGAACGGACGGATGTACAAAGAAGTGTCCGGGTGGGTGGGAACCCAGTCGATGTCCGCCCGGACCAGGGATTTGATTGCCTCGAGGAACAGATTTTCGTCGATCTCGGCGATCTGAAGCCGCCGGTTGGAACGGTTCATGCGGCGGATGTTCTCCAGTGGGCGAAACAGCAATGTCCGCCCGTCGGCCGCACGGTAGGCCTTGAGGCCCTCGAAGGTCTCCTGGCCGTAGTGCAGCACCATGCTGGCCGGGTCGAGCGACAGCGGCCCGTAAGGGACAATGCGCGGCGTGTGCCAGCCTGTCCCCTCCGCATAGTGCAGCAGGAACATATGGTCGGTGAAGTATTGCCCAAACCCAAGACGGGAAAAATCCGGTTTTTCTTTCGGCGCTGCTGTCCGCTGGACGATGATCGGTTGCATACTTGACACCACCTATTTTTCTCAAAGTATACCACATCCTCTTCCCGGGCGCAAACATTTTCCTTCGCGGCCCGTCAAGGACCCAAGAACCGGGTGGGACGCCCCATATTTTATGGTATTTATGGATATTTTGACGACAGACACCGGAGGGACGCCTCCGGCGCCGCCGCGCCTCGGGCGGGGCGTTTTACACAAACTTTACATACATTGTACACAGCCATGCTTTCCGCATACGGGGCGGGGCGGTATACTGAGGCTGACGAAACGAAGGGAGACATGGAAAGATGAAAAAGACAACCGGTATTCTTTTGGCGCTTCTGGCGCTGACGGCGGCCCTCCTGTTCACAAGCTGCAGTCCCGCGGCGAACAACACCGGCACACCGACGCCCCCGACGGACGACGTATCTCCCGTTAACCCGCCGGCCGCGCCGCCGGACGACAGCACGGACACCCAGACGCCCCCGCTGAGCGGCGTGGTGAAGACGGGCGGCTCGACCTCGGTGGAGATGGTCATGAACGCTTTGATTTATCAGTTCCAGGCGGACAATGCCGGCGTCGCCATCGACTACGAGATGAACGGCTCGGGCGACGGGATCAAAAACACGATCAGCGGCCTGTATGAGATCGGACACTCCAGCCGCGAGCTCAAATCGGACGGCAGCGAGGACGGCCTCGACGCTGTCGCCTACGCCATCGACGGCATCGCGGTGGTCGTGAACCGCGAGAACGCGGTGACCAACCTGACAAAGGAGCAGATTCTCAACATTTATACCGGCGCCGTCCTGAACTGGAAGGATGTGGGGGGTCCAGACGCCCCGATCACCGTGGTGACCCGCGAGCCCGGCTCCGGCACCCGGAGCGCCTTTGCGGAGATCATCGGCCTTGAAAAGGACGACACCCCCATCGCCGCGGACGCGAGCGTCGTCGACAGCACCGGCGCGGTACAGACCACCGTCTCTCAAAACGCCAACGCGATTGGTTACATGTCCTTCTCCGATGTGGACGATACCAAGGTAAACGCCGTCCCCTATGAGGGCGTCGCTATCTCGACGGACACTCTGAAGAGCGGCGACTACCTGCTCAAACGCGAATTTTATCTGCTTTTCCGTACGGGCGCCGTCCTCTCTCCCTCCGCGCAGGCGTTCGTGGACTTTGTCCTGGGCGACGGCGGACAGCGGATCGTGGCCGACAACAAACTGCTGCCGATCCAATGAAACAGCACAGCACCAAGCTGGAGAAGGCCCGCACGCCCGGCCTCACCGGGCGGCGGGCCAAACCGCCGATTGAGCGCGTGATGCACGGACTCTTTCTGCTCTGCGGCCTGTTGGCCGTGGCCGCCGTTCTCTTCATGACGATCTATATGGTCGCCTCGGGCGGACCCGTCATCGCGAAGGTTGGCCCGGGGCCGTTTCTGCTCGGCCGGACCTGGGACCCGGACAAGGCGCGGTTTGGGATCCTCCCGATGATCCTCTCCTCCCTGACGGCTACTTTCGGCGCGGTCCTCATTGCGCTGCCCACCGGTATCCTGGCGGCCGTCTTTTTGGCCAAGCTCGCGCCGCCGCGCCTCGCGGGCGCGCTGCGGGCGCTCATAGACCTGCTGGCCGGCATCCCCTCGGTCGTTTACGGACTCCTCGGCGCACTGATCATCATGCCGGCCATCTTCCGGCTGCAGACCGCGCTCGGACTCCCCACCCGGGGCAGCCTTCTCGCGGCGATTTTGCTGCTGGTCATCATGATCCTGCCGACGATCATCAGCGTCTCCGAGACCGCCATCCGCTCGGTGCCCGCACCCTATGAGGACGCGGCGCTGGCGCTGGGCTCCACCCGGCTGCAGAGTATCTTCAAAGTGACCGTCCCCGCCGCCCGGAGCGGCATCGCCGCGGGCGCGGTGCTGGGCACGGGGCGCGCCATCGGCGAAGCCATGGCGGTCATCATGGTGGCCGGAAACGCCGCGATCCTGCCGTCGCTGCTAAAACCGGTGCGCCTGCTGACCGCCTCGATCCCCCTCGAGTGGGCCTACTCCGGCGGACTGCACCGGGAGGCGTTGTACGGAATAGGCCTCACGCTCTTCGTCTTCATTATGGTCATCAACATCGTGCTAAACCATATGATCAAAAAAGGCGGTGTGTCGCTTGACAGTTGAATCGGCCGGCATCGGCCCGATTGCCGTAAAGAAGCGGCGCGGCGGAGAGAAAGCGCTGTACGGCCTCATCTACCTGCTGTCGGCCGGTATCCTGGTGATGGTGCTGTACTTTGTCGTCTACATCCTGATCCGCGGCGTTCCCACAGTCACGCCCGCCTTTCTGACGACGGCGCCCAACCCGATTGAGAAAACCGTGGGCATTTTCCCCAGTCTGGTCAATACACTGTATATCATCCTCTTTTCCCTGCTCATCTCCGTCCCTTTTGGGGTGGGCGGCGCTATCTACCTGAACGAATACGCGAAACACCGGCGGCTCACGAGTCTCATCGAATTCGCCGCCGGCATCCTCTCCGGCGTCCCATCGATTTTGTACGGGATCTTCGGCTATGTGTTTTTCTGTGTGCTGCTGAACCTCAAGGTATCGCTGCTGGCAGGCGTGCTCACACTGACCATCATGGTGCTGCCGATCATCCTGCGGACGACCCAAGAGGCGCTCAGGGCCGTGCCGGTTTCCTACCGCGAGGGCGCGCTGGGCCTCGCGGCCGCCAAATGGCACATGATCCGGACTCTCCTGCTGCCCTGTTCGCTGCGGGGCGTCTTGGCCGGCGTTATCCTCTCGATTGGCCGCATGGTCAGCGAGAGCGCGGCACTGCTCCTCGTGGCCGGCGGCAGCGCCATGTACATGCCAACGGGCAGCCTGTTCGACCAATTGGCGAGTTCCGGCTCCACCCTCTCGGTCGAGCTGTACCGCTACGCCTATGCACGGGGCGACAACGAGACCGCCTTCGGCATCGCGGCGGTGCTGCTGCTCATCGTGATCACGCTGAATATCCTGACACGGCTCATCGCCAAACATTTGACCGTTAGCACTTCCTAATAGTGGGTGCTCTGAAGTTGTGGGTGTGCGCAAAATATACTATATGTATTTATGTGGCTGATATATGCTAATTGTTGTACGGGAGATGAGCGAGATGACGATGGGGGACGTGCGGACGGGGCGTGTACGGATTGGAGATGTGCGGGCAAAAGACGTCCGGGCGGCAGGTGCGCAAACGGGGGACGTGCGGACGGAGGGTGCGCAGGCGGCGGATGTGCGGCTGTATACGAAGGACCTGCACCTGTACTACGGCGACGTACACGCGCTGAAGGGCATCGACATGGAGGTCCGCGGGCACCATGTGACCGCACTGATCGGGCCCTCCGGTTGCGGGAAGTCCACCTGCCTGAAGACGCTGAACCGCATGAACGATGTGGTGCCGAAGGTCCGGATCACCGGTTCCGTCGTACTCGACGGGGAGGACGTCTACGGGAAGGCGGTGGATGTGACGGTGCTGCGCCGGAAGGTGGGCATGGTTTTTCAGGCGCCCAACCCCTTCCCGATGAGCGTATACGACAACATCGCCTACGGTCCTCGTGTCCACGGCGTCAAACGGCGCATCGTGCTCGATGAGATCGTGGAGCGGAGCCTGGTCGGCGCCGCGCTCTGGGACGAGGTGAAGGACCGCTTAAAAAAGCCGGCGCTCAGCCTGTCGGGCGGCCAGCAGCAGCGGCTGTGCATCGCCCGGGCGCTCGCGACCGGTCCGGAGGTGCTGCTGATGGACGAACCGACCTCCGCGCTCGACCCTATCTCCACGCTGCGGATCGAGGAACTGATGGCGCAGCTCAAGCAGCACTACAGCATCGTCATCGTCACGCACAACATGCAGCAGGCCGCGCGCATCTCCGACTATACCGCGTTCTTCCTGCTCGGGGAACTGATCGAGTGCGACAGGACCGACCGCATGTTCGCGAGCCCCCGGGATAAGAGGACCGAGGACTACATCACCGGCCGGTTCGGATAAGACATATGCTGACATAGGGCCGACATAGCTTGGACATCTGTGAGGAGGGGGCGCGGTGGTGCGATCACACTATGAACACGAACTCGAACACCTGCATGTGGAGATCATCAAGATGGGGAGCCTGATCGAGAGCGCGATTGAGGACTCCGCGCGGGCCTTTACGAGCCATGACCTGGCGCTCTGCGAACGGATCATCCGCCGGGACCAGACCATCGACGAGCTGGAGAAGGCGATCGAGTCCCGCTGCCTGTGGCTGATCGCCCGCGAACAGCCCGTCGCTTCCGACCTGCGGAAGATCACCACCGCGCTCAAGATGATCACGGACATGGAACGTATCGGCGACAACGCCGCCGACATCGCGGAACTGACGATGCGGATCGCCGAAAAAAACGTCTTTTCAGATTCCGGGCACATCCCGCAGATGGCGGGCGCCGCCGTGTCGATGGTGCGCGATGCGGTGTCGTCCTATGTGCACACGGACCTGGTCCTGGCCCGCGAGACGCAGCGGCGGGACGACGAGGTGGACGAATACTTCAACCTCATCAAGCGGGAACTGGTCCACATCTTCAGCGCGGACGGTGACAACATCGACAGCGCCATCGATCTGCTGCTGATCGCCAAATATCTGGAGCGCATTGCGGATCATGCCGTGAACATCTGCGAATGGGTGGAGTTTTCCGTCACCGGCACACACAAGAGCGCGCAGATTTTTTGAGCGCTGGGCATTGCACCCCCGCGGTTACCCCTTCCCTTTTGGCCGCGGAAAGAGTATGATAACCTCGGAGACGCTCGGGAGAGGACGGTGACGGGCCGATGGTCCGGTGCATCTACATCGTGGAGGACGACGAGAACATCCGAGAGCTTGTCCGATGGGCGCTCGTCTCCTTCTCTTATGAGGTCGAGAGCTTTGAAAATGCCGAGGATGCGCTGCGCGCAGTCGCGGCGCGGCGGCCGGACCTCGTGATTTTTGACGTCATGCTGCCTGGCATGAGCGGGTTGGAGGCGATGGGGCGCCTGCGCCGGGCGCCCGAGACCCAAACGCTCCCCATCGTACTGCTGACGGCGCGCACCTCCGAAGGGGATCGGGTGTCCGGTCTCGACGGCGGTGCGGACGATTACATTGTCAAGCCCTTCAGCGTGATGGAGCTCGGCGCGCGGTTGCGCGCACTGTTTCGCCGCCTGGGCGGCGAAACGGACGACGGCCCGCCCAGGCAGATCACATTTTCCGATTTCACGGTGAACCACGACACGAGGGAGGTGCGCAAAAGCGGCGTGCTCATCGACCTCACGTTCAAGGAATATGAACTGCTGTGGAGCCTGCTCGGCGCGCGGACCCGGATTGTCCCCCGGGAGGAACTGCTGAACACGGTTTGGGGCGGCGAATTTGTCGGTGAGTCGCGGACGCTGGACATGCACATCCGCACCCTGCGCCGGAAACTGGGCGACGACGCGGAGGCCCCCCGCTACATCAAAACCGTGCGCAATGTGGGTTACAGGTTTATCGGCTGACGGGATGCGTGAGGGGACGATTGGATGAAGAGGGCCATTTTTTACCGGCTGCTGGCACTTTCCGCGGTGGCCATTGTGATTTGCAGCGTGCTCTCCGCCGCGTTTTTTTCAATGTACATGCGGAACGAAACGCGGAACTGGCTGGTGCGGCTGACGCTGGCCGCTGCGGCGGGCTATGACGCGCGCGCCGACGCCGCAGCGCTGTCACAGTCTGCCGGCGGGCTGCGCGTCACGATTGTCGCGCCGAACGGCACGGTGCTGGACGACTCCGAGGCGGACGCGGACCGAATGGAAAACCACGCGGGCCGAGATGAAATCGAACACGCGCGGCTGGGTCGGCCCACCGTGGCTGTACGCGACAGCCACACGCTGGGCCGATCCTTCATGTACGCGGCCGTGGAGATGCCGGACGGCAACGTCCTGCGCCTCGCCCACGACTACGCCGGAGCCCTCTCGAATATGGCCGTGCAGCTCCCCGGCGTTTTGGCGGCGGCGGGCGCCGCGCTGGTTTTGGCTGTCTTTTTGGCCGGCCGGTTCTCCCGGGCCGTCACCAGCCCGCTGGAGAAGGTGATGGCGCTCCTGGCCCCCGACAACTTGGAGGCCTTGACGCCGATCGGTCCGGAGTCGGCCGCGGCGCTGTCGGAGTTGCCCACTTACTACGAGATCGAGCATATGATGCGCAGCATCCGGCGGCTGCTCGGCAACATCGCGCAGTCCCACCGGAGCCTGCTGGCGGAGCGCGAGAAAATCGAGAGCATTCTCTCGAACATGGCCGAGGGTTTTGTTTTGATCGACGGGCAGAAAAAGATCCTCCTGTGCAACCAGAGTGCCAAGCTCTTTTTCGGCTGCCGGGAGGATGTGGTCTCCAAGGATATCCTCACGCTGATCCGCGACCCGGATATACACCGCGCCCTCGACGACGCGCTACGCCACGGGCGCTCCTCGGCGCTCGATCGGGAGACGCCCGGCGGCCTCGTGCTGCACGTGTCCGTGTCGCCCGCCGCGAGCGGCGAGGCGGGCGCAAACGGCCCCGGCACCGGAACCGGCGCGACCGTGATGCTGCTGGATATCACCCCGGCGCGGCGGCTGGAGGAGCAGAAGCGGGATTTCTTCTCAAACGCCTCCCACGAGCTCAAGACGCCGATCACGTCGATTTTGGGGTTTTCGGAGATGCTGAGCCGCCGCCTCATCACAGGGGAGAGCGAGCGGGACGAGGTCCTGCAGCGGATCGAAACGGAAGCCCGGCGGATGTCCGGGCTGATCGGCGATATCCTGACTGTTTCCGATCTTGAGTCGCGGCGCGCGCCTCCGGACAGCCAGCGTTTCGATTTCGCCGAAGTGGTCCGCGAGGCGGTCGATTCCGTCTCCCCGGTGCGGGGGGGCGCGGCGATCGAGATTACCGCCGAGGTGGAGAGCGTCCCGGTCCGGGCCAACCGGCGGCAGCTCCATGAACTCTGCGTCAATCTGATCGAAAACGCGGTCAAATACAACAAACCCGGCGGCCAGGTGCACATCACCCTACAGGCCGCCGGCCGCGCGGCCGTGCTCGTCGTGCGGGACACGGGCATCGGCATCCCCCCGGAACATCAGGCCCGTGTGTTCGAGCGTTTCTTTCGGGTGGACGCCGGCCGGGACAAAAAAGTGGGCGGCACGGGGCTCGGCCTGTCCATCGTCAAACACATCGTAAACCTCTACGGCGGGGAGATCTCCCTGCAGAGCCAAAAGGATGTGGGCACCCGCATCGAGGTCCGCCTCCCCGTCGCCGAAGACACACCGGAAGATGCGCCGTCGTAGGCGGGGCTTATCTTACGCGTTCGTTCGCGCCGCGCCGTCACAGAAAATACTCGATGGTCCACTCCGCCGTTTGGCGTGTCTCCTGGTTGAAGAGGATCACGGCCTCCCGGTCGTCCATCTGTCCGAGTGCGTACGGCGTGCGGCCCTCGCTGTTCAAGACATCAAACGCCACACGGCGGTTGCAGGCCGCGCCGTCCGGGACGAGCGCGATGCCCGGCCGGCCAAACGGACGTTTGCGGTAGTAGGGGTCAAACATGTCCACTTTGTCGCAGCAGACGCCGGTGAGCAGGACATAATGCTGGCAGCCGTACCACAGACGGAGCACCACAGCGCCCCCCTGCTGCAGCGCGCCGACGAGGGCGCTGTGGCGGCTGACGCCCACCTCCTCTCCCGACAGATAGTCACAGGAGAGGGGGAATTTTTTGGCCCGGGAGAACTGGTTCATCCAGTTGCTCAGAAACATCATCGCCATCCGCGAGGTGCCGTTCTTTCCAAATTCACCCTTCCCGTTGTAGGCGTCGAGGCAGTACATCATGATGTACTTGGGCACATCCGGCGGGATCTGCTCCCGGTCAAACAGGAAACTGACCGCGTTGAGCAGACTGGTCGGGCCGCAATCATATTCTGTGATCTGATAGCGCAGCGGCACTTTCAATGTGATCCCCCCGGTTAGTTGTTAGTGGGCGAGTTGTTAGTTATTGTCAAAATTTACTGGTTTTTAGTAGCTTGTTTCTGATAACTATATGCGCATTTGCAGCGCAAACAGAGTGCCGTGCGGGGCGTCTTCGCGGGTGCAGTGGACAAAGCCCATCTTCTCGTAAAAGCGGCGGGCCGACCGGTTGGACTCCGCCACCCGCAGGTGCAGGGCGTGGCGGCCCAGCGACCGGTAGACGCTGACCGCGTGGCCGACGAGCTGGGCGCCCAGCATCTGCCCACGCGCGTCGGCGCGCAGGTAGACGAGCGAGAGGTGTCCGGTGTTGTCCGGCGTCAGCGCCTGGACGTCGAGCTCCAGCAAGCCCACCGCCGTCTCTCCGCGCATGGCAAACACGACCGCGCGCGGGTGGGCGCCGGCCATACGTACCGTGTGGGTGCGCGTGGCCGGTTCGCTAAAGCCGCGTGTATGACCGTAGACGGAGACCCAGGCGTCCCGGCGGAACGCATACGCGAGATCGGCGTCCTCCGGCAGGCAGATCGGCCGGAACCATAAGTTGACGTCGGTCTCCGCCGCTTGCCCCGAGCGCCACCAGTGCTGCCGCGCAAACGTGGACAGCGCCCCCAGGTGGGACCCGTCTCCCAATGCGCGGACGACCGGCGCGCCCGCGCCGTCCCAGTCGAGGCAGCTCACCGATGTGTTGTCGCTGTGGGGGATCTCCGCGAGGCGCGCGGGCGGCAGACCCGACAACCGGGCCAGCAGCGACCGGATCGCGACGCCGTGGGAGATGATGGCCACGGTCTCCGACGGCAACGGGTGGGCCGCCGCGATGGCGCGCGCCGCCCTGTAGACGCGGTCCCACACGGTTCTCATGCTCTCGCCCTCCGGCACGGAAAACTGCCACGGGTCCCGACCGAACACGGCGTAGCGCGCAGCGTCGGCGCGCGCCAGTTCGCCCCAGGGCCTGTCCTCCCAGGCGCCGAGGTGGATCTCCCGCAGCGCCGGCAGAGACTGTATGGCCCGCCCGTCCGCCGGGGTCAGCGCGCCGGCCGTCCGCCGCGCCCGGCCCAGGTCGCTGGTGTACACCCCGTCGAAGCGTACGGCCGCAAAACGCTGCCGCAAGGCCCCGATCTGCGCCTGTCCGTTCGGCGTGACGAGACTGTCGTAGTGTCCGTGCGCACGCCGGTAAAGATTGCCCTCCGCCTCGGCGTGGCGCACCACATACAGCCTGGCCATGTGCACACCCCCGGTTTGACAATTGACAATTGATAGTTGATAATTGATAGTTGTTTTTTGTTTTTGCTATCTGTTTTGTGGTGTTCTGGTGTGCTGGCAAGAGATTTTTATTCGAGGAGGGCGCCGGTGAGAGTGCGGATGTCGGAGATGCCGTTTTCTTGGCAGTAGGATGTCAGGCCCTCGAGGATGGAGAGGGGCGCGGTCTCGTCCCGAAACAGCGCCGTACCCACGGCCACGGTGTGGGCGCCGGCCAGCAGGAATTCTACGGCGTCCTCCGCGCAGGCAATCCCCCCCATGCCCATGATGGGCAGCCGCACAGCACGGGCCGCCTGGTAGACGCAGCGCACGGCCACAGGGCGAATGGCCGGCCCCGAGAGTCCACCTGTCCCCCTGTACAAAACGGGCCGGCGCGTATGGACATCGATGCGCATCCCCACCAACGTGTTGATGAGTGAAAGCGCGTCGGCACCGGCGCTCTCCACCGCGCGGGCCATCTCGGCGATGTCCGTCACATTGGGCGTGAGTTTGACCATGACGGGGACGCGCGCGCGGCGCTTCACGGCCTCGGTGACGGCCGCCGCCGAACGCGGATCCGTGCCAAACAGGAGGCCGCCGGCCTTTACGTTGGGGCAGGAGATGTTGACCTCCAGCATATCCACGCCGCCGTCCGAGAGCAGCCCGGCCAGCGCCGCGTATTCCTCCACCGTATCGCCCGACACATTGGCGACGACGAGGGTGTCAAACCCGCGCAAAAACGGCAGCTCGTCGCGCAAAAACGCCTCCGCCCCCGGGTTTTGGAGCCCGACGCTGTTCAGCATACCCATCGGCGTCTCGGCGACGCGCGGCGGGGGGTTGCCCGCCCGGGGGCGCAGCGTGAGCCCTTTGACGCAAACGGCGCCCAGCCGGCCGAGGTCAAAGTACTGCCCGTACTCGCGGCCGAATCCGAAAGTGCCGGAGGCCACAGCCACCGGATTTTGAAACGTCAGGCCGGCAAAGGGCACGGCCATGTCGACAGCCCGGTTCGCATCCATCACCACACCACCGTTTCCGCGTCGAAGACGGGCCCGTCGAGGCAGACGCGGCGGAACGTCTCTCCTGCCTCGCGCCCGACCCGGCAGGCACAGGCCAAGCAGGCGCCGACGCCGCAGGCCATGCGCTCTTCGAGCGACACCTCACAGGGCACGCCCGCCGCCCGGGCCGCCTCGGCCACGGCCCGCAACATCGGGCGCGGCCCGCAGGCCAGCACCCGGGCGTAGGCGGTCTCCGCCAGCAGCCGCCGAACGACGGCGTCTGTGAATTCGCGCGTACCCAAGCTGCCGTCGTCCGAACAGAAGGCTGTTCGGGCACACAGCGACGCCAGTTCGTCGGTCAGCACGGCCAGCGGCGCGGCGCGAAATCCAAGGACGGCGTGGGCCGCGCCGGTCAGGCGCCGCGCCGCGAGCAGCAGCGGCGGTACGCCGATGCCCCCGCCGGCGAGCAGCGTGGGCGGACCCTCCGGTTCACAGGTAAAGCCCCGGCCCAGCGGTCCGAGGAGATCGAGCGTGTCCCCCGGCTTTCGGGCGGCCAGATACCGGGTGCCCGGCCCCTTGTACTCAAAGACAAAGCGCCACACGCCGGCCTCCTCGTCGCAGTCGCAGAGGCTGATCGGGCGCCGCAGCAGCAGCGCGTCGCCACAGGCGATGTGGGCAAACTGCCCGGCCCGCGGCCTTTGGGCGGACGCGTCCACCCGGACCCGCAGGTCCGCCGCGCCCGGGCGCGGATTTTCGTTTGACAAAACCGTGACAGTCACGGCTGAAGACACCCCCCTGTTAGTTGTCATGTAGGGGACGCTGTCCTCGGCGTCCCGCCGTAAGATTGTTTGACAGCTCCTCAAGGGGCTGTCAAATGATCCGTTGCGAAGTGATTGCGCCGGATTTTTGGGGCAAGACGCGAAGGACGACCGCCGCAAGGCTTGGTGCCTTGCAAGGGAGGACGACAAAGGATTGCGCCAAAAAGACAAGCAAGCAAGCATTTGCAACGGATCGTTTGGCAGCCCCTTAAAGACAGGGGATGTAGAGGCGGAGTTCGTCGCGCATGCGGAGGGCTTCGGCGCGGGCGGCGTCCGCGTAGGCGCCGGGAGTCCCGGCCTTCTGCCAGGCGCATAGGATGGCGCGGGAGGAGTTGACAATGGCGCCCCGGCCCAGCGTGTCGAAGGCGCGCGCCGCGTCGATGGCCGCCCCGCCCTGCGCACCGTAGCCGGGCACCAAAAAGAAGGTGCCGGGCAGGTATCGGCGCAGCTCCGTCATCTCCGCGGGCTGCGTGGCGCCCACCACGAGGCCCACGGATGAATATCCATATTTCCCCATTAATGTCTTGCCCCAACGCTCGCTCAGTTCGGCTACGACGCGGTAGAGGGGCCGGTCGGGCGCGGGCAGGGTTTGGAGTTCTTTGGAGGAGCGGTTGGAGGTGCGTCCGAGGACGAAGAGCGCGCGCCCGCGCGTCTGGCAGGTCTCCAAAAACGGTTTGATGCTGTCGGTGCCGAGGTAGGGGTTCACTGTCAGCGCGTCGGCGTCAAACGGCGCGATGTCGGTGTGCCCCACCCGCACGGTGCCAAGGAAGGCGGCGCTGTAGGCCTCCGCCGTGGAACCGATGTCTCCGCGCTTGGCGTCCGCGATGATGTAAAGCCCCTGGGCGCGGGCGTAGGCGATGGTCTCCTGCATCGTCCGCATCCCCTCGGGGCCAAGGCATTCGTAGCAGGCCGACTGAAGTTTCACGGCGGGGACGATGTCGTACAGCGCGTCCACCAGCGTCCGGTTGAAGATGAGCACGGCCCGCGCGGCGGCGGCCAGCGTCTCGCCGTCCCGGGCGATCGCGTCTTGCAGCAACGGCTCCGGCAGGTACGCAAGGCGCGGGTCCAGCCCCGCCACGGTGGGATTTTTCTTCTCTCGGATTTTGTCGATCAAGCTGTCGATGCTCATACAAAAACCTCCGCCACGTCCGCGCCGCCGTCACAATTTTGCAATACTGTATTACAATTGTCTCTATCATACCACACCACCGCGCCTGGGCGCAAATGGTTTCGCGGCGACAGCAGCACTTCTATTTCGCATGTCGCCGAAATACCATTCGCCGTTGTCGCGGTAATCTCCGCAAAGCCTTCGGTCAACGCCATTACCAATCCGTCTTCCGACACCGCCGCGACAAAATCGTCGCTCGATGTCCACGTGACCGACTTGTCCAGCGTGTCAGCCGGAAGAATCTCGGCTGTGAGCGAAAAACATGTTTTCCTGCAAGCAGAGGAACAGGGAACGGCTTTGCCGTTCCCTGTTCCTCTGCTTGCATCTATGGAAATTGTGAAAGGGAGGTATGAAGGCGCAATTATGGGATCCGCCGGCTCACCGCAGGAGCTGGAGCACGGTCTGCGGGGCCTGGTTGGCCTGGGCCAGCATGGCCGTGGCGGCCTGCTGGAGGATGTTGTTCTTTGTGAAGTTCATCATTTCCTTCGCCATATCGACGTCGCGGATACGGCTCTCCGCCGAGGTCAGGTTCTCACTCACCGTATCGAGGTTCGCCACCGTGTGCTCCAATCGGTTCTGCACCGCACCGAGAGAGCTGCGCTGCTCGGAGACGTGTTGGATGGCAGCTTCGATGGCGGCGATAGAATCCTGAGAATTCTGATGGTTGTCCACTCTCAAATTCGCAATGCC
>JAISCT010000074.1 GCA_031265355.1 Oscillospiraceae bacterium
ACCATCCCCGTCACGGGCTTGTTGTCCACGTCGACAAGCATCTCGCCATCGACCGGGAAATACTCAGCCGTCGGAACACCGAACTCATCGAGCCCGGAGTGATACACCCGCGCGCCCCCGTCCCCATACAGCCACACCCGCGCGTCGGTAGCGCCCCCAAACACAGCGCTATAGCGCTGTGCAAGCACGGGATCCGGCGCGGCGGCAGCGGTATAGGTGATCTCCACACTATTCGGCACACCCCCAGCCGGCGCTGTTCCAAACGTCACAGTCCCAGCCGTCAAGTTGACAGTGTACCCCGCCGTCGGCACAACGGCACCGCCGTCCGTCACCCTGTCAACGGACTGGATCCCCGCGTCCAGCAGCTTGTACAGCGTCGCGGTCCCATCGGGGGAAAAGCGCTGACGCCGCTGGGGCGTCAAGAGATTGACAGACTCCAGCGGCGTCCCGCCCCCGGCCGGCGGCGTGGCGGTCGTCACGATGGGCGCATACCCGACCACTGGCGCGAACACGTCGCCCCGCGTCCCGCTCCACACGAGATACTGCGACCCCGTGAGGCAATACACCTTGCCCCCGAACCCGAAGAAATGGGCATAGGCGCCATACCCGGTACCCAGCACGCTATACCCAGCGCCAGCGGCGACCTCCAAGATCCGCCCCCCGATGAGCGCCGTCATCACATCGCGCCCATCGGCACTGCCGCCCCACAGCGCATCCACACGCCGCCCCGGCTGCAAGGTTTGCAGCGCAGCATACCCAGGCCGCGTGCGCAGATTCCCATCCGCCGTCACACGGAAGTTCCGCATGACGGCCGCCTCACCGTGCCTCAGCCCCGTGTCCCCATCCGGCGACAAATTGAGCCCCAGCCACTTATCAATGCGAACACTCATCCGCGAGCCCGGCTTAACGACCGCCATGCGTTTCACCCCCAATCTGACAGATAGCAGATAACAGTTTACAGCTGGGGATGCCATCCCCTACAACTGTTATCTGCTATCTGATCAGTTGTTAACTGTTCGTCACGCCTGCGTGTATACCGCCGTCACGACTCCGGAGTCGGTCATGCCGGAGTAACTCGCGTACGCCTTTACGACGAGGTCGCCGGTGAGCCCTGTGGTCGGGATCTTGTTCGTTGAGTTGTAGGGCATTGCCGTCTGGCTGGTCTTGGGGTCTGTCTGGTCCAGCGTGTACTGCATCCCCGCGCCGGAGGTGGCGGACGCCAGCGCGATGGTGGTGGTGCCCGGCGTGTACTTCGACCCGCCGGCCGGCGTGAAGGTGGGATTGGCGACGAACGTGGTGTCCGCGCTGTCAATGGACAGTGCCACCCCGGCGCGCCGCGTGGCCAGGACGAACAAGTCATGGTAGATGAGCCCCTCGACGAGCGCGCCCGCCATGCCCTGCGGCTTGTTGTGGATCTTGTAGTCTTTCAGCTTGACGGGCGCCGGCGACGTCGTCTTGTCGACAATCATAAAGTTGACACCGACGGGCCAGTATTGCACAGGCACGACCACCACAGGCAGCCCGTCTATCTCACCCAGGACACCGCGCTGCAGCATCTGCTGCGACATATCGCCCTTCTTAATGAAGTCGGGGTCAAGCTTCAGCCACTTGTAAATGGCCGGCTTGACAAAGAGCCTCCGCCCCTGCCGATTGACGAGGGCGTTGTCCATGTGCTCGCCCAGCGTCAGCACGGCCTGAGCGGTGTTGGTCTTGTCGAGGGCCGCGCTCTCTTTGATTTTGATACCCGCCTCGGCGGCCCACTGCCCGAGGCGATACCTATCGACGTACGGCGTGATGACGTTGTCGACCTGCTCCTTGAGCGTTCTATTGGCCCGATACAGCACCTGAGGCATATCAGCGCCATACAGCTCATCCAGCGCATAGGTGAAGGACTTCGCATCCCGCATAGTCAGCTCCTGGACGGTATTGCCCAGATTATCTGGGATGCCGTACCGGCTACCCACGGCCGCCTCGGCGTCGTAGTTGTTGAGCCTCACAAGGCCCGAAGTATAAACTTTGACAGTCCGCGCGCCCACGAAATCGCTATCCAGCGATGACACGGTCGCGATATCCGTATAACTCTGATGCGTAAACCGCTCGATAAGCTTTTGAGAAAACTTTGTCGCAAGATTAAGAGTTGCCATAATCACTCACTCCGTTCGTTCAATTGACAATTGATAATTGCGGAACGATTTGACAGCTGATAATTATCAACTATCAATTCTCAATTATCAATTGTCATTCCTCCCAGCCGGCGAAATCCGGGTCGCGGGGTGTCGTTCCACCGACGCCAGAGCGCGGGCCGGTAGAGGCAGCGGCCGCTTTGCCGGCCGTCTCCTTGGCTGTCAGCTTCTCCGTCAGTGTTTTGACCTGGGCCGAGAGATGGTCGTTTTGCTGGGCGGCATACGCTTCGGTGAGGCCGAGGCCACGTTCCATGTATGACTTCAGCGCCTTGAGGGTCCCCGGGAAATCCTGCATAGCCTCCGGATGGGCCGCTGAAAATTTTTGCAGCTCTACCCGCGCCGCGTCCGCGCGGGCCCTGGTCTCCTGCTCTCGGGCCGCCGCCGCCGCGGCCTCCCGCTGCGTGGCCGCGGCAGCGCGGGTCTGCTCCACTTGGAGCTGGGCCCTCTGCGCCGCCACCTCCTGGTCGACGCCCTGGCCAACCAGCTGCGTTGCGATCTGGTTGGCCTGCAGCTGGTCCAGAAACACCTCCGGCTCCAGCCCGAAATTCTTGGCCATCTCTGACACCTGCGTCAGGACGGGGTGGTTTGCCAGCTCGGCCTTCTGGGCCTCCAGCTGCGCGCGGGTGTCCCGGTGCGCCAGACCCATCTGTACGAGACCGGCCACCTCCTCCGGCGCCACTGTCACATCTTGGTGGTTGTACCGTACTGTGAGGGACGCCCCGGCATCCGGGGTCGGCGTGGGCGCAGGCGGCTCGGCCGGCTTATCGTCGCCCACGGCCGGAGCGGCCGGAGACGTGTCTGGCGCGTCGTCGTTTGTGGCCATGCCGGCCATTTCGGCGATTTCCTGGGCCGTAAAACCCCACTCGTCCACGTCCGCCGCGGGTGCGGCGGGTGCGTCCGTCTCCGGTGTGGTGGCCGGAGGCGTGGCCGATGCGGACGGGTCGGCCGCTATGGGGGCCGGCGTGGCGGCCGGCGCTGCTGCTGTCGTGCTGGCGCCCGTGGCGGGGGCGCCGCTTGTCGTCATCTCTGGCATAGGGGTGTCTCCTTTGTGCCCAGCCCATGGTGAGGGCGGGTATGAGTTTTTATTGCATCGTCAGTCGGTTGACGTACTGCTCTGGCGTTTGCATCTGCCCGGGCATCTCCGGCGTGGGGACGAGACCGCCCGGCGGGGTAGGCGGTGCGCCTCCGGTGCCGGGGCCGGCCACAGGCGCGGCGCCCATCTGGGCCATCTGTATTTTTGACTTGATGCTGTCGATGAGCTCCTGCCGCTGGGGCAGATACCCATCCGGCAGCCGCTCAAGATAGTCGACGAGCTCCAACGACCCGTTAGAAAACAGGTTATCCAGCGTAGTCATCCGTGACAGCTCAGACCAGTAGGCAGCCGGCCCAACGTCAATCTGTAGCGTGAACCCCAGCGCCTGCAGCTGGCTGTAATCAAAGACGACCTGCTGGCGAACTTTGCCGCCATCCCAGCCGGACTGCTCCAGCGTCACATATCTGGCGCCGTAGTAGGCGCCCATGAAGTCGATGAGGAGCAGCGCCAAGTCCTCGACGGCCTGATACAGCCGCTGCCGTGTCAGCTCCAGCGGCACGGAGGCGGCCCGCTGCACCGCGATGATAGCCGATGTGTTCTCCGGCCGCACGTTCCCCAGGGCCGCATCCGGCGCCCCCATAAAGTCGCGCGTGTAATTGATCGCGGCGTCGATGTACTCGTGCACCTGCGGGGGCAGGCCGCGCCCCTCGATAACGCGGGCCACGCTCGCCATGTCGTCCGAGGCAGCGCCGGTGACTTTGATCGCCGCCCCGACGCGGTTGTCCCATCCGTCCCGCACAAGGGTGCCGTTGTAGACGACTTTGGGATAGGCCGTCGTCATGAGAGAGATCATACTCATCGCGAAGAGTTTGTTGATGAAAATCTGATTCGGGATCAGGCCTGTCACAGCCGCCTGTCCGTGCTGCACTTCGTTGATCTCATCCCACGGCATCCAAACGACGGGATACCGGGTGAGGGCCGTGTCCCACTCTGGGCGAATCCATGCGGTGCCGGTGCACTCGGCCGCAAAGATCCGCCCAGACTCGGGATCACGGCGAAGATGAAGGAGGACAGTCACGCGGTCCGTGTCGGCGCGCTCGACCTGGTCCGGGACGTCCTGGGTCTCATTGTCTTGTGTGATGCCGTCCGGGTCGCCGCCCCACTGCGCAGCCCGGCGCCGCACGTCCTCGACTTGCTCCCGAGACTCGATGATGATCCACGGCTGCCGACTCACATCTGAGCTGGTAGGATTGCCAAAATGCACGCGTGTGTTGAGGATATTCTCAATGGCGACATCCCCGGGCTCTCGCTGCCCAGTTTTGGCAGCGGCGTCCCACCAGAGATACAGCGCGCCATCCCCGCGCACGGCGGCATTGCGGAGAAACTGTGTGATGGTCGTCTCGAACTTTGTGCGTTCAAAGATGGCGTCGATGGTATCGCCGATGACGTCGCTCATCAGACGGGCAGCCTGTTCTGGGATCGCGCCTATGGCGTCCAGCGGCGTCGCCTGCACAGCAATCGAGTCGGAGCGCAGCGAGGAGATGAGGAACAGCACCACGCGTTTGAGTAGATTGAACACAGGGGTCGGCAACCCCTCGGCGTCGACGCCCTCCCATTGCCGACCGATGAAGAAGTTTTCATTGACGGCAGCGGTATCATACAAGTTGAGGGTTGTCTTGAACGACACCCCATCGTCCCACCGCTGCGCAATCTGGGAAAGCTCCAACGTCTCAAGAGGCATGCCGGTCACCTCCCGCTTTGCGCACCTCGTCCGGCCGCAAACCGGTGGGTGGCGTATAGGCCATCAGGGTCTCGACGCGCCGGGCCATGCGCTCCTGCTCCAGCCGCGCCTCCTCAGAGAGGGCCGCGTCCTGCGTAGGGGACGGCGTCCTCGACGTCCCGCTCGGTGTCCTCGACGTGCGGCGGATCCAGTCCAACAAGATGGGCCGCAGGTACAGGGCCACCAACACAAAGGCCACCAAGCAGCCACCGAGAAGCCCCACAATCAAAAACGCCATTGGTCTCTCCATTGTCTCGTCCTCCACTCGCAACTCAGCGCTCAAAACTCATCACTGTCGTCAGTATTCGAGATACTGACGACTCAGGCCATCGTCCGCCGGGATGCCGGTCACAGGGTCCGGCGTGTAGCGCACCCACTCGGATACGCTGTAACGCAGTGCGTCCATCGCGTGGTTGAGCACGTCGACAGGCCGGTCGGTGTAGGCGCCCGACTGCTCATCTCTTATCCACTTCCAGAGCTGAAGCTCACGGATGGTGTGCTTGCAACTGGGATCCACAATGATCTGGTGCGCCTTAAGCCAGTCGATTTGCGCCACATCATCATGGGGCCGCTTGACGACGCCCCGGCACAGATACCGGGCCCTCTGCCACTCGCGCACGCGGTCCGGCTCGGCGCAGTCGGCCCACAGCATCGTGGTCCTTGGGATCACGCCCTCCGCCAGCTCTATGAGCTCGGCGTTGACGAGGCCCGGCTGATAGATCTCCCGTCGGATGTAGACAACCTGGTCTTTGACGCCGACAGACAGCAGGGCGGAAGGGTCGTTGAAACCGAAGTCGAGGCCACCGGAGAGTGCATCATAGCATCCATCGTTCTCCGGGCAGTCGTCGACACGCCAGCGGGTGAGGATGAGCCCCCCGACCTCGCCCCACTCACCCAAGGCATACACGCGGTAGAGCTCCGGGTTTGCTTTCTCCAGCGCCGCCATACGGTCCGCGTAATCCGGCGGATTGAACCGGTTATCCCGCCAAGTGGACTCATGGAGGCACACATCCGGGTGCGGCGTGTCAAAGAACCGGGCCTTGATCCAGTGGGCAGAGGAAACAGGATTAAAACTCAGCGTCACCTGCGGCCAAAGGGCCGGCGGCAGCGTCCCACGGATACGGAGGGCAATCAGGTCGACGTCCCGCTCGGAGAGCTCTGTCGCCTCCTCGACCCAAACCCAGCATAGCTTTCCCGACGGGACCGTGACAGACTTGAGCCGCTCCAACTGCTGGGCATCTTTGCAGCCCCGAAACAGGATCCATGCGCCGGTGATTTTGCAGCGTAGGCTCAGCGGGCTTGACCGTATCTCCCAAATACGCGGCCACAGGTCTCCAAAGATGCGATACACAGCACCCGTCAATTCTGCGTACGTCGACGATCGATGAGAGGCCTCCGTCTTGCGGACGACCAGCAGCCCCGCGCCCGTATACGCCTTGTCTGTGAGGTGCAAAATGTACTCCTGCGCCAGGTCGTAGGACTTGCCGGAGCTGGCGGCGCCCTTGAGGACGCGCCAGAAATGCCGGCTCTCATGCGCGGGCACAAAGGCGCGGTTTGCCGAGACTTCTATGTGCCGCACCGGCCTCCTACTCACTGCCCGTCGCCTCCCCCGAAGCCGCGCACTATCGCCACGTCCGGCATCGCGCCGTCCAACTCGCCGTCCATGAGCCCAGTGATCCGCGCCAGCAGCTCCGCGGCCTTGATGGCACCCCGCGCGTCAAAGCGATACTCGCCGCTCGGCATGTAGTCCTTGGCGGCACTGTCCCACTCCAAGACCGGTTGCGCCTGCATACAGCGCCGAAAGACCTCCCGCAGGTCGAGGATCACAGAGTCGCGATTGATCCCATGCTGCTCGACCAAGTCGGCCCGCAGCTCTCTTATCTTTGCCCGCACGTCCGACCGCTTAAGCAACCGACACGCCTGCGAATCGGCATTTTTGGCGGCATACCCGGCGGCCTTAGCGGCCCGTGTGGCGTTGGCCTCTGGGTCTGCGGCGTAGATCTCGCAGAACCGCCACATCCGTGCACTGCCGTCCTTCCATGTTGTTTTTGTCTTCTTGGCGGCGGCAGTCATCTCCAGCCCCCCTTGACAGATAACAGTTGTTATCTGTTATCTGATCAGCTGTTATTTGTTCGTCAGCAGGATTATATCAAGAGTATGAGTGTTCGCAAATAATTTTCTGAATCTGTTTCTACACCACGCGCACGCGCGCGTATTTGGGTTTCCGCGCGATGAAAAATGTACCCGCGCGCGCTCGCCGGCGCGCGTGCAGACGGCCGGACAAACCTTGATTGTTTCATTTCTATCCATCGCGGGACGCCCCGGGCGCCGTCCCCTACGATTATCCATTATCCATTGCGCGGCGCACTCCACCCGCGCGGCGGCCGGTTCGGTTTGCCGTCGACGCGGCGCAGCTGTATGTACTCACTGAGATCCCCGGCGTCGGAAGCGCAGCGCTGGAGGTCCAGCATTTTGTATCCGCGTGGGATATGCGGAGCCCTGGTGAGGCGCAGCGGCTTCACGCCGCGTTTGATGCAGACAATGGGCTGCGTAAGGTTGCGGGACTGACTCCACCGCCGTTTCTGCGGGATCTTATCCCGTGGCGCCTCCGGCTCCGCGCGTCCCTGCCGATTGCGAAAGATATATCTGGCGAGCCACGAGTGTTCCGCGTCCGGCGTCATCTGCTCCAGCTGGACACGACCGAGGCCCCAAAGCGCCACAGCATCCTCCATCGGCATCTTTGACATGAGGATATGGTGGTGGATACGCCGCGTATCCCGCTCCGTGGTCGTCACAGCGATGTATTTGAGCTCCGGCATCCCGCGCCCGCGCCGCCAGGCCCGGACTTTTCGGAGATACCGCGCCCTATCCTTCAGGGCCTGGTCCATCTCCGGGGCTGGCGGCGCATAGCTGAGCGTCAACCAGAGATCGGAGGCCCCGAAATTCGCGTTGACGAGTCTGGTCAGATGTTTTTGGCTGTATTTCTCATTGCGGGCGGCCTGCCCCTTATCTGTCTCGGCCCGATTTTCCGACCGCGAGACCTTCCGGCCATCTCGCGCGGCCTGATAGGTCTCGATCTCCAAGATATCGCCCGCGTACACCCTCCGCTCAATCCAGACCATTCTTCTTACCCCATTTAGTCGGCAAATTAATTGGTTTAAGGACGTTCCAAAGGGGCATAGCCCCTGAACAGATAACAGCTGGTCAGATAACAGTTAACATCTACAACTGTTATCTGATATCTGATCAGTTGTTATCTGGCGGAGGAACACCTTATTATATAAGGTGTTCCTCCGCCGCCACGATCCCGGCCAGCTCGGTCCGGAAGGCCTTTATCGCCTTCACAGTCTTTACGCTGTCCATCGTCAGTTGCTCCTCCGGATCTCCGGCGTGGAGATCCGTCTCCTTGTACATCTCCAAAACAGTCTGCTTGCCGTCTTGTAGCGGCCGGTTGTAGTGCCCACAGCCGTGCCAGCGGGCTTGGAACACGTGTTCCGGAACCCCGACCTGGAACCCGTACACGGTGCAGTACGACTGCGACCGCATCCCAGGCATTTTGCGCGTCACGAGGTTTTTGCACCCCTCACACTCCAGCGGCCCGCGGCCGAACTCTCTGTACATGCGATCAAGACACAGCGCCACGTCTTATCAACCACCTTTCCCTGTCTCTGATTTTTTTCGCTCTGCCACAGCACAGCTTGCTGCAATAGATTGTCCCTCCCCGCAGCGAGGAGGGCAACTCCTCGCCACAGACGGGACAGTACCGCCTACCCGGCATCCTGCATGCCACCGCCGGCAGGAGCGTCGGCGTTTTCTGCTGGGCGCGCCACTGGCCGTATGTCAGCCCCGCCGCGCGGGCGGCCAGGGCATCCTGCGTTAATTGCGACATGGTCTTTCCGCCTCTGCCCACCTTTTCTATTCCTCCTCTCGTACGCGGTGCACGCATCTCCGATGGGACACGGGCGCCGCTGATATGTGTCTAACAAGTAGTTACAGACCGACAGCTTCCGGGCGGCCCCCGGTAGGGGGCCCCAGTATCGGCAATCTGTCCGCCAGCAGCTGACGGGCACTTTCGAAGGGGCGGCTGCCGGCAGGGGAACCTGTGCAGCGGCCTTGCGCTTGCGCGCCGCACGCGCGCGCGCGCTTTCGTGGTATATTTTTTCAGAGCACGCAATGCAATATTTTGCGGACCTGTGGCGGCCGGAGATATCCGCGCCGCACTGGGCGCAACAGCGATCACTTTTCAATGGCCTCTATCTCCTCAAACTTGATATCCATGAGTTGCCCCTCGCAGCACGACGGCCACAGCGGCAGATCCAGCTTATTTACAAAATCGTGTCTGTTTCCCGCAGCGGGGGCAGATAAACGTCACATGGGCAAACTCCCGTATCAGATCCTCCAGCAGGTTCCGCAGGGGCCGCGGCAGCTCCCTGTCCCCGATCTTTAGGGTCATATCAATTCCTCCCCATACTCCATACGCCGAAAGCTGCGATCGCCAGGAGCGCCACAGTCCGCAGGCAGCCACTTTTGAGATCGGCGCCCAACTCCATAGCGCCCACGGCTCCGATAGCACCGAATATGGCCATAAAAGTCACGGCGCCCAGCAGTGTCCGCCGCCCGCGGCGCCACAGCCGCTGAATTTTGAGCCACCTGATAGCATTCTGGCAGCCGACGATCGTCTTTTTGGCTCTGGCCCTCGCCATATCTATCACTCCGTTTTCCACTGTTATCTGTTATCTGTTCATTGTTATCTGTAAAAAGGGGGTCCCGGGGCGGGACGGTAACAGATGCGACCCGCCCCGGGAAAGTGAAAAGAAAGAAGGTGGGTAAGTTGGTAATCAACAGATTGTGAGCTCATAGGTGGGACGATGCTTGTCGTCCCCATACTCATCTTCCACCACGCAGCAGAACAGATTGCCCACCTGATAGATTTCAGGCACGGCCATGTTGTCCGACGCGATACCCCATGTGACATTTCTGATGGAATCTTCGTCCGCTCTCTCGCCTAACTGGGCTCGTCCAAGAAGGCTCGCGACTTCCGGCGACCTCGTCAGATACACCTTATAGCATGTCATATATATATCACTCACTCCGTTCGTTCAAGTTATGAGTGCTGCCCGGGCCCTTCTGGCCCAATAGGAAGCGATCGCCTCCAGATCTTCGGGTCGCTGAATCACGATTTGCGGCTGAATCACGGGCGCGCCACCAGCCAGCCAGATTTCCATAGCCTGCCGCCGCAGCACCCAGTGCCCGTTGTTCTTACCCTTCTCCGGGGGGACGTACTGCCCCCATGAGACATGCCCGCCCCGGATCCATTGCTTGATGGTGTCGGCGTTCACGCCGAGCCGCTGGGCCGCCTCGGCGACGCTGATAAGCTCACGCATGTTGAAAGACCCCCTCCCGCCGTCACCAGATCGGCGGCATTTTCATCTCTTCCGCGTCCCGCTCCGCAATCCAGCGTCTATCGGCTCGTACGGTGAGCCGGGTGCGCAGCCGCCCCAGCGGGCCGCTCCAACGCGCGTCGCGCATCCGCGCCACTTTCGCCTGGCGCTCAGCCGGGTCCTCCGGCAGGTCCCACACGTATCCGCAGCAGTCCGGCCGCTCGTATGTCCTGGCGCCTAGGAGGGGTCTGTACAGCGGGCAGTTCGTGCAGTACGGCGGCGCCACGAAGCAGGGTTCTTCCCCGGGGTCCGCCCCCGCATAATTGCACGCAAAGCTGCCGTAGTTGCCGTCATGCTCAAATTGCGCCCACCCGGGCCACTCGCTTGCGCTCCGTGTTCCATCCTCCGCGAGCCATCCGAAGAGCTCCCTGTGATACCGCCGGGCCTCCCCCAGCGTCAGCGCGTTTGCGTTCTTTTTTACCTGTGTCATCTGTGTTACCACCTTTCTTTTCACGGCCGTCCTCCGGGGGCGGCTTTTTATTTACTCCGATATCTGTTCACTGCTATCTGTTGTCTCATGTCTCCTCTCGAACTCGGCCAGATCCTCCGGCCGGATGCGGTAACTCTTTCGGGATAGCTTAATCGCGCGCAGCTCCTTGTGGCCGATCCAGCGCCACACCGTGGCCACGCTCACGCCGAAGCGCTCCGCAACCTGCGCGCAGGTGAGCAGGTTCGCCATTGTTCCACCCCCTCTTTGTTGACCCGTGTCGGATGTTGTTATATAATAAAAGTTGAAGATATTCTGTGTTGGCAGAAAGGTGGTTGCGCTATGCCAGTGGAGTATTACGTTTTTCCGGAGAATAAAAATTATGCGGTCTTCGCCGAAAACAATCTTAGTTGGGCAAATCTTGACGAGAAAAGCGAAGACGCACAAATCCCACATCCGGGAAACATTTCGAGCGTGCTGTGCAGCGTAAGAGCGCTTTTTGAGCCCTGTTTCGGAACAGAACATGTAAACAGAAGGGCTCTTGCTGTTTTCCCGACTAATGGTGACAACATGGCATGTGCAAGATATCATGTGATATTTTTGTCTGCGCGCGGGAGTAACTGGTGTCAGTATGCATACCAATTTGCACATGAACTGTGTCACTTCATGATTAATGCGGACATCGTAAAACCATTGCGTTGGTTCGAGGAAAGCATCTGTGAGCTGGCGTCATTGTTCTTTCTGCCAGGGATCACCGAACAGTGGGAAGACGCTCCTCCATATCCCCAGTGGAAACCGTACGCCCGTGAGTTCTCTGCTTATATTGAAGAGGAGGTGAAGCCCACGAGCGCCGTAATTCCGGAGGGTATAAGTTTCAGCGAGTACTTTTCTAGAAAAATGGGGCACCTTGAAACGCATGAGTATGAGCGGGACATTAACCGTCTCTGCGCGATGCACCTGCTTCCTATCTTCGAGGAAACTCCTGCCTTGTGGCGGGATACTCTTCACCTCGGAAAACTGCATGCGGGTCATACCTTCCTGAAATCTCTGCAGCACTGGAGGGAGTTGTCCGACGCGAAGAACGCGATTGAAAAGATCATAGCGCTATTCGAGGGACGTAGAGATGTGTGATCGTCTCCTTAGTTCCGCCCCCATACTAGGCCCCCGGGACCCTGTGGCCCTAGCGGACCGCGGACGCCAATCATTCCCCTCCTCGGACCGATATGCCCTCCCTGCCTTTGGCGCGAAAGTTCCCCCTCCTCAAGCAGGAACAGGGCATACTCGTCAAGGCTGAGGTTCCTGTCCCGCGCCTCCTCCCGCATCGCCGCCAGCGCATCATCCCGGATTTCCAACGTCACCTGTGCCATTCTGTCACCCTTTCGTCGCCGCCGCCCCGTCCGGGGCGGCTTTTTGTTTGCCTCAAAGTACAATTCTCGTTGATTTTCCTACTTTTTGTTGTTGATCTAGCCAGTCCCACAGAATATGTAAGACAAGCGCGTTGATGGATATGCCACTACGGGATGCCAGGTGCCCGATTCCATCGTACAGATCCGCAGGTATCCGCAGTGTGTAACGCACCCGCGTAACACCATTTGTCATATTTTTGACACCACCCTTCCTCTACAGTATAGCATGTCATCATATTGACGTCAATAGTCATATTGAAAAAATTTTCGATTTGTTGTATGATGTCAATATGACGCTGGAAGGAGGCACTGTGATGAAGAAGGGCGACCCGTACACCAAGGAAGCAGATACGCGCTTCACGCTCAGGATCCCGACAGAACTGCTTGACGCCATCAAAAAAGAGGCCGATGAGAACAAACGGTCCGCTGGAAAGCAGATTGAGTTCATTTTAGAAAATTGGGTGCGAGAAAACGCTGTAGAATAACAACCAGGAGTGTTTTTATCGTGTACCCACGCCGCTGTGCCTCTTGCCGGAGGGCTGCCAGGATCTCAGGTGGTAGGCGCAGTGTTGTCTGCTCGCGGTCCACGCTCTTCGCCTCCTCCGCCGCCCCGTCCGGGGCGGCTTTTTGTTTGCCCAAAAGTACAATTCTCGTTGATTTTCCTACTTTTTTGTGGTATCCTTGAGACAAGGAGGGATTTCTATGCGTAAACTGCTGATCCTTGTTCTCACTCTCGCAATGCTGACCAGTTGCGCCATCCCGACGTCTCCGCCCCCAGAGGCGTCACCTACGCCCACGCCTTGGCACTACGCTCGTGAGGTGGTATCTAGCGAGGCGGTATCTAGTCCTGCTCCCACTGACGCATACCATAATGGGTACACCAGCGGATATGATGCCGGATATAAAGCCGGATATGATGCTGGATACGATGCTGGATACGATGCCGCAAAGGCGACGCCCACGCCTACACCTACACCTACACCTACGCCTACGCCTAAACCCACGCCTAAACCTACACCTAAACCTACACCCACGCCTACGCCTAAACCTACCGTTAAACCTACGCCTACACCTACACCCACACCTGAACCATCAAGCGATATCATTGTCTACATCACAAAAACAGGTGAAAAGTATCATCGGGGTTCTTGCAGTTACCTACGGCAGTCCAAGATTTCGATAGAGCGATCGGAGGCTCAACGGCTTGGTTACACCGCCTGCAGTCGCTGCAAACCGGGATAAACGTACAAGAACTCAAGATGTTCGTCATCTTACCCCGTGTTTCCTGTAACCACCCTTTCGTCGCCGCCCCTCCGGGGGCGGCTTTTTATTGTGCGGAGGACTCGGCTATGCCAAACAAGTCATCTACCTTGCACTTATATAGGAGGGCAATCCGCGGCAACAGATCAGCCCGGGGATATGTTTCGCCTTTTTCCCACTGAGAGATTGCGCCTTGAGTCAGCCCCAGACTGTCAGCGACACTTTACTGGGTAAGTCCAGCTTCTTTCCTTTTGCGCTTGATTTTTTTCATTCTTTTCATCCCCCCCATCTCCCCGATTAGTAGTTACACTCTTATAATAGCATATCTCCTCGATTTGTCAAGAGTATTTTTAATATTTTTTTAAACATACTTGCAATTTATTAGACAATCTATTATAATAATACTAGGAGATGTTTTTATGAATAGGATAAAGGAATTGCGAAAAGAGAGAAAAATGTCTCAAATGTCGCTTTCAATCGCAGCAAATGTTCACCAAACAGCAGTAAGTCAATGGGAGACAGGGAAAACCAACCCAGATTTGGACACGCTCAAGCGCCTTGCGGATTTGTTTGGGGTATCCGTGGACTACATCCTGTATCGGACGGATGAGGTTAACCCAACCGCGCAACCACACATGCCTTCAACTGGGCTGGACGTCAGCGACGAGGTTCGGGAGCTCTCCGGGGAGTACGCCCGATTAAGCGACAAGGACAGATCCCTAGTGAAAAACTTGATCCAGACGCTGTCAGAAAAATCTCCCTGACCAAAACCGCGTCACTTCCTCCGCTTACCCATTGACATTCATGCGCATTATGCGTATAATATAATTATAAGGGAGATGGGTGCATGAAGTTTCGAGAGATAGAGAAAATCATACTGGCAGACGGATGGACATTTAAGAGCGCGAAAGGCTCTCATCATCAATATGTACATCCTACCAAGCCGGGCAAAGTAACTATCCCATGTCATTCCGGCGACATCGCCCACATCATTGTTAGAGCAATATTGAAACAAGCCGGATTATAAGGAGGTTTTAAAAGTGAAAATAACGTATCCCGCCATTTTTTATAAAGACGAAGAGAGCGGCGCCTACGCCGTTGAGGTTCCCGATCTCCCCGGGTGCGCTACAGGGGGAGATACACTCGCCGATGCTATATTGATGGGCACTGACGCCGCTTCAGGCTGGGTGCTTACCGAATTGGAAGAAGGCCGGTCAGTCCCGCCATCGAGTACGGTGAATGCCATTCAGCCCGACACAGGCGGTTTTGTTAGCCTGCTAGTACTGGACATGGACGCTTATACGGAAAAATTCGGAGACAAAGCAGTCCGTAAAAATCTCACCATTCCCGCATGGCTTAACACCTTTGCGGAATCACAGCACATCAATTTCTCTCAGGTGCTGCAAGAGTCATTGATAGAGATGTACCAACAGCAACATGCATAATACCCCTTTTCTTTCCGCCGCCCCTCCGGGGGCGTCTTTTATTGTGCGGGGTCGTCGGGAATCGTCCCGCCATAAAGGAGTTGGGCTAAGCTACACCCTAAGGCGCTCGCCAATCGCTGTGCGGTTCGCACTGGTAGCCTCTTTCCCTTCTCGCCACGCTCCAGGCGACAGTAGTATCCCTGGCTGACACCGGCAGATTTGGCTACCTGCGCCTGTGTCATCTCTGCTTGTCGCCGGAGCGCTTTCAGGGCATTCATAACATTCCCCCCTGTTTAATAAAATTACCCTTTGGGAATATATTATACCATTAGAGCGCGCTTGTCAATACCCACAGGGAAAAAAGTTTTACTTGATTTTAATTCCCTGCGGGTATATAATAATATTAAGGGTGGTTTATATGAATAGGATCAAGCACACTCGATTTATCCGAGGCATCTCCCAGAAGGAAGTCGCGACCACGCTCGGAGTGGCACAGCCGACTGTGAGCAACTGGGAAAAGGGCACAAAAACTCCCGGCGCGAGCAATTACCAGCGTCTGGCCTCTTTATTTGGTGTCTCCGTTGACTACCTAATGGGGTTTTCTGACGAGGGCGGCCTAACTTCGTTGCCCCTTGGTCCCCCGTTGCACCCGCCAAAACTTCCAGAGGTGAGGCCACCGAAAATCATGGAAGGTACACGCCCCATCGGAGACGCAGGCGTGCAGGAGTTTTTTCAGGATCTTAACGAACTGGTTGATAGACACCAGGACCTCCTCGGGGCTCAAAAAAATAAGCCGGCCGCCCAGGAAGGGCAGCCGGCCAGTGAGCGTGATATTACGATGGCGAAAATTGCAGCTAGGTTGAACGAGATGAACGACAAGGAATTTTCTCGGGCGGTGGAGATTTTTCGTCTTCTGGATTCCGAATAGATTCCCAGTAAGTTGCAACTTTTCCGTCCGCAAAATTTTGCAACTTCTGCAAAATTTCCTCCGTCAAGGTCACGCGTTTTTCTTTGCCCATATTCAGTTGGTCCCTCAACTTTCTTCCACGTCCTTGTGGAACATCGAATCCATTGATTGTAAAATCGAGGGAAATTTTTTGATAGTTTAGCCTCTCGCCGTAGAAATCACCAGAGCCGAACAAGTAAGCGGCATATGGGAACAAATTGATAAACTAGGACAAGGGAACGATATTGGAGAACAATTTTAAAGGGAGATCCCGTTTCCTATCTCGTACTCTCAGCGGTCGTGTACCTGTAGCTTTTAAGGCATCTCAAAAATCTAGATTTACAATAAGAAGGGCAGACGTGATTTGAGTGAAACACAAGACTAAGAGAGGTATTCTGGTAAGAGCCTTGCAAGCCTTTGGTGCGTTTTTTTTATTTTTGGGAGCGATTGGTATAATTTCAAAAATTTCTGACGCCATTTCTATCGCCATAAAAGGAGAACCATCAACGTTGCCTGTTGAAAACCTATCTATTGCCTACTTTTTTGTGGCTTCTTTCGCCCTTTTTGCCTTGGCACATAATGTTTTTAATTCCGACCTTTCGAGGATATATTTGCAAAATATCGATTTTTTAATGACGGCCGACATGACACACCGTGGCTTTCACTTTGTTAAGTGTAGTTCTTGTGGTTCCTACTATAGGGTAAATCAGAAGGTTTGCGAGACGTGTGTCGGCACCCCTTATACTATGGAAAAAATACCTCCCACACCAGAACCGCAGGATTTTCCCGATGGATTCCGCCCTCAATAAGCAATCACAATGAGCACAAAAGATCTCAAGTGGTTTTATGTGCCATCTATTTTAAATGTCTTCTTTGTTCATGATATAGGCTTCAGCGCGTTTTTCCTGAGAAACGTCCATAAATAGCACCCCCATAAGAACATATGAAAACGCGACTCACTAAATTCATTATACACAACTTTCAACGGACTTGTCAAAAATATCGACGTCTCTAAGCATTTTGTTGACGTCAACAAAAATGGCTCCGCGGGGAAGTGGCGCAAAGCGGAAACTTTTCAAAAGGAGCGGATATCATGCCAAGACGCGCGAACGGGGAAGGGACCTGGGCCCAACACGGCGACACGTATGAATACCGCGTGACCATCGACGGCAAGCGCCGGTCGTTTTCCGGCCGCACGAAAGGGGAGTGCCGCCGGCGCGCCAAGGATGCCGAAAACGCCCCCAAAATCGACAAAAAAATGACCGTGGCCCAGTGGGCCCCGATCTGGATGGAGGCGTATCGAAAAGGAAATATCGCACATGTTGCCTATGTAACCCAGAACAGTTATATCAAAAACCATATCACTCCCAAATTAGGGAAACTGCAAATGAGCGAAGTGAGACCCGTCCATTTGCAGGAGTTTTTGCAGGGATATAAGGCGCGATCCTGGTCTATGCGCTCTTGTCTTCGCTTGATCCTGAAGGGCATGTTCGCGGATGGGATTGAAAATAACCTATGTGCCGAGAACCCGGCCGCAGCTCTCAAGATCGGATCAAAGCCGAAGCGGCGACCGAAGGCATTTACGCGGGACGCCGTACCCAAGATCCTAAACTTCGCGGAAACGCACCCCTACGGCCATTATATAAAGCTTCTTCTTTACACCGGGCTGCGTAGCGGCGAACTATTCGCGCTCAAGTGGTCCGACATCCATGACGGCGTGATCTCAGTGCAGTCCGCTCTCGCCCTGACAGAAGACGGCTACAAGGAGAAGCGCACAAAAAATGAAGACGACAGATTCGTAGGATTGCGCCCGGAAGCCATCGCCACCCTGAACGCCATACCGAAGATAAGCCTGTACGTCCTCGCAGACAAAAACGGCAACCGGATCAAACACTCGTACTTCATCACGCGCTACCACTGGTTTTTCCGCGACCTCAACGCCACACTCAAACCCACCGAACAGATCCCATGGATGTCACCTCACAAATGCCGTCACACGTTTGCCACATATTACCTTGCTGGCGGCGCAAATCTTCGAGCAGTGCAAATCGCACTTGGGCACGCAGACATCCAGACAACGCAAATTTACACGAGCGTGGACATAGAAACAGCCAAAGCCAGCATAGCGCACCTTGACTATTCTTGGAGAAAAAATGGAGAAGAGGCAGAAAAATAAAACACAGACCCGTTGCAGCGCAGTCGATACAGGGTTATTTCGAAAACTCCCTGTACCTTTGCGCCGGGTGTGATATAATAAAGCAGGAATCGACCCCCGGCCGGCGCGCCGTTCATCATACTGGGGAGGACACCACACCATGGGCATGCTCGCAAAATTGTTCGGCACTCACTCCGAACGGGAACTCAAACGCATCCTGCCCCTCGTCTCGCGCATCGAGGCGCTGGAGGAGACATACCGCGCGCTCTTGGAAGCGGAGCTGCGTGGACGGACAGCCCAGTTTAAGGCTCGCCTCGCGGAGGGCGAGGCGCTGGACGACCTGCTCCCGGACGCGTTCGCCGCCGTGCGGGAGGCCGCGGATAGGGTGCTCGGCCTGCGGCCCTTCCGCGTGCAGCTCATCGGCGGCATCGTGCTCCATCAGGGGCGCATCGCCGAGATGAAGACCGGCGAGGGCAAGACGCTTGTCGCCACGCTGCCGGCCTATCTGAACGCGCTGACCGGGCAGGGTGTGCACATCGTCACGGTCAACGACTACCTGGCCCGTTACCACTCCGAGTGGATGGGCAAGGTATACCGTTACTTGGGGCTCTCCGTCGGGCTCATCGTCCACGACGTGGAGCCGGCCGCACGCCGCGCCGCCTACGCCGCCGATATCACGTACGGCACAAACAACGAGTTCGGCTTCGATTACCTGCGCGACAACATGGCCATTTATAAGGAACAGATGGTCCAGCGCTCTCACGCGTTCGCCATCGTGGACGAAGTGGACTCCATCCTTATCGACGAGGCGCGCACGCCGCTCATCATCTCCGGGCAGGGCGAAAAGTCCACCGAACTCTACGAGAAGGCCGATCGGCTGGCCGCGCGCATGCGCGTGGTCAAGGTGGTGGAACTCGACAGCAAGGCGGAACACGACGACATCGACGGGGACTATGTGGTCGACGAGAAGGCCCGCTCCGTCACGCTGACGCCCGCCGGCATCTCAAAGGCGGAGTCGTATTTTGGCATCGAAAACCTTTCCGACCCGGAGAACGTCACGCTCGCGCACCACGTGAACCAGGCCATCCGCGCCCGCGGCCTCATGCAGAGGGACATCGACTACGTCGTGCGCGACGGGGAGGTCATCATCGTCGACGAGTTCACCGGCCGCCTCATGTTCGGTCGCCGCTACTCCGAGGGGCTGCACCAGGCCATCGAGGCGAAGGAGGGCGTTAAAGTTGAGCGGGAGAGCAAGACGCTGGCCACGATCACGTTCCAAAACTACTTCCGCATGTATCGAAAGCTCTCCGGCATGACCGGCACGGCGCTCACCGAACAGGAGGAGTTCTCTCAGATCTACAAACTGGATGTCATCGAGATTCCCACCAACAAACCGATGATCCGTGAGGACTACCCGGATGCCGTCTACAAAAACGAGGCCGGAAAGTATCGGGCGATCCTCCGGCAGATCAAAGAATGCCACGAGCGGGGCCAACCGGTGCTGGTGGGTACCGTCTCGATTGAGAAAAACGAACTGCTTTCCGCCATGCTGCGGCGAGAGGGCATTCCCCACGTCGTGCTGAACGCGAAGCACCACGAAAAGGAAGCCGAGATCGTCGCGCAGGCCGGCCATGTGGGCGCCGTGACGGTGGCCACCAACATGGCAGGGCGCGGCACCGACATCATGCTGGGCGGCAACGCCGAATTTTTGGCGGTGGCCGATCTGCGCAAGGCCGGCGTGCCGGAGGAGATCATCACCGAGGCCACCGGGTATGCCGAGACGGAAAACGAGGAGGTCCTGGCGGCCCGCGCGCAGTTCGCCGCCCGCATGGTGCACCACAGGGAGCATGTTGCTGTCGAGGCCGAGAAAGTGCGTGCCGCCGGGGGCCTGTTCATCATCGGCACCGAGCGCCACGAGTCCCGGCGCATCGACAACCAGCTCCGCGGCCGCGCCGGCCGCCAGGGCGACCCGGGTTCCTCACGCTTCCTCATCTCGATGGAAGACGATCTCATGCGGCTCTTCGGCGTGAACCGCGTCAGCGGGATGCTGGAGTCGCTGGGGATGGACGAGGACACGCCCATCGACCAGAAGATGCTCTCAAACGCCATCGAAAACGCGCAAAAACGCGTGGAATCGCGCAATTTCCAAACACGTAAACACGTGTTGGAGTACGACGACGTGATGAACCGGCAGCGCGAGATCATCTACGGTCAGCGCAAAAAGGTGCTGGACGGAGAGGACCTGCGCGGCAGCATCCTCGACATGATTGACGACGCCGTCGGGCGGGCGGTGGACCGAGCGGCCGGCGGGCACAACTTCATCGACCCCCCGCAGATCGCCGCCGCCACGCAGCCCTTCGAGGGGCTGTTTCTCGCGCCGGGCCAGTTTACCTTTACCCAGGAGGAACTGAGCCAGAAGACGACGGACGACATCAAGGCGCTGCTGCAGGCGCAGGCGCGGCGCGTGTACGAGGAGAAGGAGCGCGCGCTCGGCCCCATCATGCGCGAGGTGGAGCGTGTCGTGCTGCTGCAGGTGGTCGACCGGCACTGGATGGATCACATCGACGCGATGCAGGAACTGCGCAACGGGATCGGCCTGCGCGCCTATGCCCAGACGGATCCGCTCGTCGCCTACAAGCAGGAGGGCTTCGAGATGTTTGACCAGATGGTCGCCGAGATCCGCGACGACACGGTGCGCTACATCTACACCGCTCAGGTGCGCGGCGCCGAGGCGCCGAAGCGCGAGCAGGTGGCCCGGCCGACGCGGGCGGGCCTCCTCGGCGGCGGCGACGGCAGCGACAAGAAACGCCCCGTGCGCAAGACCGCGGCCCAAAAGGTCGGCCGCAATGATCCCTGTCCCTGCGGCAGCGGGAAAAAGTACAAAAAATGCTGCGGCTTCGAACCCGGTACCGGCGGCGAAGCGTAACAACAGACACGGCTCCAAGCGTCTCCCGGCCGGGAGCGAATGCGCCTGGCGACGCGGCGTCCGGGGAGACGGGAAACACACAGGAGGGATAAAATGGCGGCGGTTCGCGTCAGAGGCAATGTCTATTGGGTGGGCGTGAAACACCCGGACGTGCGCAATTTCCACGGGTATCTTGTCCCCTATGGCACCACATACAACGCCTATCTGATCCTCGATGAGAAGATCTCGCTGGTCGACACGGTGCGCGCGCCGTTTGCCGAGGCGCTGCTGGACAACATCCGGGAGGTAGTCGACCCGACCCGGATCGACTACCTGATCTCCAACCACGTGGAGCCGGACCATTCGGGCGCGCTACCGGCGCTGATCGCGGCCTGCCCGAACGCGACGGTCGTCACCTCCCCCAACGGGCAGAAAGGTTTGGCCGCCTATTACCCGGAGATCGCGCCCGCCTGGCAGGTGGTGAAGACCGGTGACACGCTGTGCACCGGGCGCTGCCGCTTCTCGTTCGTCCTCATGCCGATGGTCCATTGGCCGGACAGCATGTCGACATACCTCGCGGAGGAGAAGATCTTATTTTCGAACGACGCGTTGGGCCAGCACATCGCCTCGGATGAGCGTTACGACGACGAATTGGGCGAGGAACGTCTGCTTGAGCGGGCGGGCGATTATTACGCAAACATCGTGCTGCCGTACGGACCGCAGACCCAAGCCCTGCTGAAGTCGATCGCCGGGCTGGACATCGAGCTGGCGGCGCCGAGCCACGGCGTCATGCTCCGCTCGTACTTGCCGAAAATTTTGGAAAAATATGACATGTGGTCGCGCGGCGAGAGCGATCCGTCGCGTGGCGTCGTCGTCTACGACACGATGTGGGGCGCGACGCGGACAATGGCGGAGGCGCTCGTGCGGGAACTGGCCGGGCGCGGCGTTACCGCGGAGCTCATTTCGCTGAAGGAGACGCACGTGTCCACGGCCATGGCCCGGCTGCTGGAGGCCGGCTTCATCGCGGTGGGGAGCCCCACGCTGAACCGGCAGGTCATGCCCACGGTGGCGGCGTTCCTCTCGTATCTCCGGGGACTCGCGCCGAAACGGCGCACGGGACTGGCCTTCGGCGCGTATGGGTGGGGCGGCGAGAGCGTCGGGCTCATCGAGGAAACGCTCACCGCGCTCCAGTGGACGCTGGAGCCGTCCCGCAAGGCCCAATGGAGATTTTCCGGAAATTAGTAAACAAGAGGAGACGATGTGAGTGTCCGACAACCGCGCCGTCGGGGTATTTGATTCGGGGCTCGGCGGGCTGACCGCCGTGCGGGAGTTGACGCGTCTGCTGCCTCAGGAGGAGATCGTCTATTTTGGAGACACCGCCGCGTGCCATATGGCACGCGCGCGCGGGAGACGATTTTGTCTTACATGCGACAGGACATCGCGTTTTTGATGACCTTTGACATCAAGGCGCTGGTGGTCGCTTGCGGCACGGCCAGCAC
>JAISCT010000075.1 GCA_031265355.1 Oscillospiraceae bacterium
CCGTCCGTCTCCGTCACCCTGGCGACGGCCGGGTTGCTGACTGTCACCTCGTAGAACGCCGGGTCGGCGTCCGTCAAAAGATTCAGCGGCGCTTTGCCTTTGATGCGCAGCGAGATGCGAGCGCTGCTGTGGGCCCGCAGCACCGTCGTGTAGATAGGCGCTATGTGGGTGACGCCACCCACCGTGACGACATACTCGTGGCCGCCCAGCCAGGATTTGTCCGCCGTGACGTCCGCCGGCACCGTGACGCTGAACCGGCCGTCCTCATCCACCGTCACCGTGGTCTCATAGTCGGCGTCGTCCATCGTCGGCGTCCGGTTGTACGCCGCGAGAAGCGGCAGTTCCCAACCGGGCACATAGTTCCGGCCAGTGATCGTAACGATCTTCTCCGCCTTATCGGCCGTGACGGTGAAGTCGCCCGTTTCGACCTGTGCGAAGAGCCAGTCGACGACACCGAGCGTCTCGCCGTCATAGCTGTCGTTCGCCACCGGCACCCAGGACCAGTGCCCGTTGTACTCCACTGTCGGGAAGATCGTATACTTGAGGTCGTCGCCGGGCTCCTTACCCAGTTCTTGCAGCGTAGCGTAGATCAGATCCGAACTCTGCGCGATGGGGACCGTGGGGTCGGTCTGCGCGTGGAACAGCCACATCGGCAGGTCTGTGAGCTTTGCATAGTCCGCCGTCGTGAACGCCGGGTCTGCCACCATCGTCGCCGCGCAGATCGGTATCGCCGCCGCGAATAGGTTCGGGTAAGCGGTGATCATCGACATCGTCATCATGCCGCCCATCGAGCAGCCCGTCACGTAGATGCGCGCCGTGTCTACATCCGGGTGGGCCGCCAGGATCTCGTCGATCATGGCTTTGATCTTGGCCGCGTCCATCCGCTCCCAGACCAACACAGCCTGCGGCGCCGCCACATAGCTCGGATTTTGCGCCTGCCGCGCGGGCTCGGCCCAGGCCGTCGCGCCCTCGTTGCCGAGGAGCTGTTCCTCGTTGCCCACGCCGAAGTCGGTCTGGCTGTGCCCCTCACCGGCCCCGTGGAGCCAGACGATCAGCGGGTATGTCTTTCCTTCTTCCTTCTCGGGGGTGAACAGTCGGTAGCTCAGGCCGTCATCCGTCGTCTCGCGGGAGAAGTCGTCGACAATCAGATTGATCCGCCCTGCGTTCACGTATCGGGTGTCCGCCGCAATGGCGGTCTCACCGTTTTGGATGGCGGCCGTCTGCTGTACCGCGTACATCTCCAGCGGCCGCACCACATTGTGCGAGGCCATGAAATTTGTAAAATTGAACATGTACTGCATCACGTAACTGTAGTTCGCGTCGTTGTACCCATAGGGCAGCTCCAGCACGATATAGCGGCCGGAGGCAGTCCCGACGCCCGCCGGGTCGATTTCCTCTCTGTCGTTCACATATGCCTTGGCGATCGCCCGGGCCACCGGCGTTGGGTTCACTCCTCCCGTGAACATGTCCAGTTGGTTCAGCGTGACGGCGAACGCGTCCGCGTAGGCGTCGCCGGCGGCAACACTCTCACCCATGTCGATGATCACGGCCGGCACCACCGCGCCGTACTCCTCCACGCGCGTGACCACCTTGAACGCACGTACTTTCTCAAGGACGGGCACTTCTGCAGCCGCACCCAGGATTCCGCTTCTCGCGGTCACGTAGTAGGTCCCGACGTCCGGCAGTTCCTCGTGATGGATAACCGCCTGGCCGCCCGTCCCCGTGACGCCACGGCCGTACACCGTGCGCCCGTCTGTAAGCATCACTTCGGCCCCCTGCACGGACGCGCCGCCCGCTGCCGTCACCGCCACGGACAGGTCTCTCTCGATCCCGGCCAGCACCTCCGACGTCAGGACGGAGACCGTCAGTGTGTCGAGTCCGAGTGTCTCGTCTGACATTTGATAAAGACTGTTTTTGGCATATACCAAATTGACAAAGTCGCGCCGCGGGAACTCGGATCCGTCGGGGAACGCCTCTCCTAAGCGGAAACTCATGAACTCTCCGCCGCTGGCGGCGTCGGCGGTGCGCCACAGCGGCAGTTCCTCGCCGTTCGGGTCACCTGTCTTGACGAAGTTCGCCCAATAAGAAGACATGAGCTCACCCAACCGGTAGTCGGCCTCGGTCCACTGTCGCTGTTTGGGATCCGTTCGCATGGAGTTGAACATGTACCACAACTCAGAGGAGTGGAAGGCATGGTAGAACGCCTCGTCACGGTCCCCTACAACCTCTTGGCTGTGCGGCGGAAGCTGATGCTCAAAGTAGTACACATAGGCTCTGTGGTCCTCGTTGTGCAGGTTGCTGTACATCGCGGAGAGTCGGTACTGGGCAAGAATGCCATCGGCGTTGCTCCGCAGATTCATGCGGTAGGCGTCCTTGTCCGTCTGCGCGTCATAGATATCCTCTTCGTAATAAGGGCCAAACCGGTTCGCCATATTGTTTTGGAACGCACTGCGGTTTGTCGTACCGCTTGGATTTCCAAAGAGAGAGGTGTACTCGTCGGAGGTGCCGCCAATGACGATGTCAAGACCGTCGAAAACACCCGGCCGGCTGAGATCCACAGATTCCTGTGTGAGGACATGACCGTCCAGCACCATGTTGCCCACATTCAACTGCCCTTGTTTGGCCAGCAGTGTGGCGGCGTCGATCTGACGGAGTGCGGCGACGTCGGCGGTCCCGAACTGTGTCTGCATCCGGGTCGCCATTGCCTCCTGGGTCGTGACGAGCGTCGGATAACTGCTCGCCGCGTGATATCCGCTAAACCCGCTCTGCAGAATCGCGCGTTTAAACAACCCCTTCGCCAACGGTGAGGAAAGCAGACCCCTGACGGACATGCCGCCCGCGGACTGCCCTGACACCGTCACACGATTCGGGTCGCCCCCAAAAGCCGTGATGTTATTCTTGACCCATTCCAGACTCTTAATCTGATCGAGAAGTCCGTAGTTGCCCGAGACGCCGTTTGGATCCTCCGCAGAGAGCCCCGGCAGCGACAGGTAGCCGAAGACGCCGACGCGGTATTGGATCGAAACAACGATGATTCCCTTCGCCGCCAATTTGGAGGCGTTGAATTCCACCTCGGACGCGAAGCCGTGGTCAAACCCGCCGCCGTGGATCCACACCAGCACCGGCAGTTTTTCGTCACCGTTTTGCGCGGGTGTATAGACGTTCAGGTACAGGCAATCCTCGCTGACCGCAGGTCTCGGAGAGCCCTCATAGTAGAACTCGTCGCCCCAGAAGCCGCCGGGCGGATTGAGATCTGGATTTTGGTATGCCTGACTGCCCCAGGTGTCGCATATACGCACCGCATTGCCCCATACGACCGCGTCGAGGTCCTGCGGCGCCTTCCAGCGAAGTTCACCTACGGGCGGTTTGGCAAAGGGCACCCCCTTGTAAATTGTGACGCCCGCGGTGTCGGACGCTACGCCTCGGATCAGACCGCCGGTGACGGGAACAATCCCCAGTGTGCGCTCGCCTCTCACCTGCGCGAAGAGCCAATCGACGACACCGAGCGTCTCGCCGCCATAGCTGTCGTTCGCCACCGGCACCCAGGCCCAGTGCTGGTTGTAATCCACTGTCGGAAAGATCGTGTATTTGAAGTCGTCGCCGGGCTCCTTGCCGAGCCCCTGCAGCGTGGCGTAAATCAGATCGGAACTCTGCGCGATTCGGACGGTTGGGTCGTTTTGCGCATGGAACAGCCACATCGGCAGGTCTGCGAGCTTCGCGTAGTCCGCCGTCGTGAACGCCGGGCTTGCCACCGTCGTCGCCGCACAAATCGGCATCGCCGCCGCGAACAGGTTCGGATAAGCGGTGATCATCGACATCGTCATCATGCCGCCCATCGAGCAGCCCGTCACGTAGATGCGCGCGGGGTCCACATCGGGGTGGGTCGCCAAAATCTCGTCGATCATCCGTTTGATCTTGGCCGCGTCCGCCCGTGCCCAAGTCGTCGGGGATTGCGGCGCCGCCACGTAGCTCGGATTTTGCGCCTGCCGTGCTGGCTCGGCCCAGGCCGTCGCGCCCTCGTTGCCGAGGAGCTGTTCCTCGTTACCCACGCCGAAGTTGGCCGGATTGTGGCCCTCGCCGGCTCCGTGGAGCCAGACGATCAGCGGATAGGTCTTCTCGGCCTCCTTCTCGGGCGTGAAGAGGCGGTAGTTCAAACCGTCGTTCGTCGTCTCGCGGGAGAAGTCGTCAACGATCAAGTTGATCCGCCCCATGTTGACGTACCGGGTGTCCGCCGCAATGGCGGCCTCACCGCTTTGGATGGCGGCCGTCTGCCGCACCGTATACAGTTCCAACGGCCGCACGATGTTGTGCGCCACCGCGCCGCCGAATATGTACTGCATCACATAGCTGTAGTTCACGTCGTTGTAGCCGTAGGCCAGCTCCAGCACGATGTAGCGGCCGGAGGCGGTCCCGACGCCCGACGGGTCGATCTCCTCTTTGTCGTTTACATACGCTTTGACAATCGTCCGGTTCGCCGGCGTGGGATTCACTGTGGTGGCGTTTGTCAGCCGGTTCATCGTGACGGCAAACGAATCCGCGTCAAAGCCGCCGGCTGCGACGCTCTCGCCCATGTCGATGATCACGGCCGGCACCACCGCGCCGTACTCCTCCACGCGCGCAACCACCTTGAACGTACGCGCCGGCTCGTACGTAAACGAGGCTTTGACGCCCCGTTCGGCGAGTTCGAAGTTGTTGGAGGTGTCGCCGATGATTACGTCAAACGTCGTGCCCTCCGCCACTGTCCAACCGTCGCCCTCGCCGTAAGTCACATTGGACCCGCCGGTCGACGCGCCGGCGAGCACTTTGTCCTGATTCTGTCCGTCGTCGAAGTATTGCAGATCCGACAGACGGATCGTGAACGTGACGTCCTTTGTCTCATCCGGAGCCAGTTCCACTTTCGCGTAGTCGCGCAGATCCTTCATCGGACGCCCCTCGGCCGCACAGCTGTCCGCGCCGAGGTAGAGTTGCACGGTCTCCTTACCCTTGACAAGCCCCGTGTTCTTGACGGCGACCGTCGCCTTTATCGTATCCTCCGGATTCTTGCTGTTGAAAATATCACGGCTGAGGCGCAGATTGGAGAATGCAAACGTTGTGTAGGAGAGGCCGAACCCAAACGGATAGGCCACCTTGGCGTCATACTCCTCTTTTGTCGCCAGTTTGGTGTCAAACCAGCGGTAGCCAACCAACACGCCTTCGTCATAGAACACAGGATTTGTGCCGAATCCGCCGTTTGTATCGGTTCCGCTGTAGGCATTGGGACTGCGCGCCACGCCCTGCTCTTTCAGCGCGAGCGCGGCCGCCACGGACGGGCTGTCCGCAAATGACTTGGTAAATGTCTGTGTGAGTTTCCCGGAAGGATTCACGGCGCCGGAGAGCACGTCGGCCACCGCATGGCCGCCTTCCTGCCCCGCGAGCCACGACACCAGAATAGCGTCGGCCACCGGGGTGATCTTCGTCGTGTCGATCGCCGCGCCGACGTTTAAGATCACCACGAGTTTCTTGCCCGCCGCGTGCAACGCCTGCGCGTAGGCATTCAGCGCCTTCTCTTCGTTGGCCGTCAGGTAGTAGCTGTCGTTGCCGGTGAATGAGTTGTCACTGCCCTCGCCGGTCTGGCGGCTGATCACCATGAGTCCATACGCGGCATCGCTCGCCGCCAGCGCCGCCGTACTCGTCGCCAGCGTGCTGTCATTGAATGTGCCGCTGTAGTTCAGCGTGATGCTGGTGACGCGGTTTGACTGTCTGCCGTAGCTGAGGCTCTTCGTCTGGCCGGCGGCCTGGTTGATGTCCTGCACCGGACCATGAATCTTAAATCCGCTCTCTTGGAGCGCGCTTTCCAGCGACACAACGCTCGCGTGTGTCGGGTCGAAGTAAACGCCCGCGCTGCCGCCGCCGCGCGCTACAATATCGGTCGCGGTGACGCCGTTGTCGCCAAACCCGCCGCGCCCCTTGAGGTTGGCGCTGAGCAGCAGACTCATGCCCGCCTCCGCAGGCAGCGGCAGTACGTCCTCATTTTTGAGCAACACCATCGCGTCCGCCGATGTTCGCCGCGCGAGCGCATTTGACTCCGCAAAGAGCTCGGACGCGTAGAAATTCTGTTCCGTCTGTACGAGGTCGATGGCTGTGCCCCATGTGCCGTATTTGTCCCTAAAAATGTTACTCCGCGTGACGCCGCGCAGGATGTTTGTCACGTTGCGATCGAGCAGCGCCATCGTGAGCTGCGGGTAGGTGGCGTCCGGCGTACCCGACTCGTTGGCGGTGATCGTGTTTCTGATATTGGTCTTCTGCGTGGCGTTCATGCTGGACTCCACGAGGTCCATCTGCGCAAGCAAGGCCTGACGCCCGTCCGAGGCCGCGCCCCAATCGGACATCACAAAGCCATCGAAGCCCCAATCCCCGCGCAGCACGTCGGTCATCAGCCACGTGTTGTAACAGGCGTAGATGTTGTTCAGGCGGTTGTAAGAGCCCATCACGCTCATCGGCTTCCCGCCCCGCACCGCTATCTCAAACCCTTTGAGATAGATCTCGCGGAGCGCGCGCTCGGAGATAATCGTGTTCCCGCCAGAACGTGAACTCTCCTGCTCGTTGCCGGCGTAATGCTTGAGCGTGACGCCGACGCCCTGAGACTGCACGCCCTTTGTGTACTCAAGCGCGTTGGTCCCCGAGACAAACGGATCCTCGGAATAATATTCAAAGTTGCGTCCCGCCACGGGGTTGCGCAGGATGTTCTGCCCCGGCGCGAGCATGAGATCGATCCCGTAAAAGACTGCTTCTTTGCCGGTCTGTACGGCAATGTCGTGCATGGCCTGCTTGTCCCACGTGGAGGCGATGGCCGTCGGCGAGGTCCACGTCGTCGCCTTGTAACCCATACGGACGCCCGCGGGCCCGTCCGACAGCGTCAGCGGGGGGATGCCCATTTCTTTGAGGCGCGCCGAGGTGTAGGTGCCGCCGGCGGCACCGGTGTTTTTGATCCGCGTCCCTGCGTTTGCGTTCCCCGATGTACCGCCGAGCAGATCCACCTTTTCCGTCAATGTCAGTTGGGAGACAACGGCCTTAATCAGTGCCTCCGTCTCCTCCTCGGTCCATGTCCCCGTCTTCAGTTCCTCCAGGGACCGCAAGGCCGGCTCCTCCGCCGCATAAACTGCCATCGGGACAATCGACAGCAACAGGGCAACGGCGAGAAACCATGCGAGACTGCTTCGGATACCTCTCCTCTTCATGTGTCAACAACCTCCTAAACTCTTACGGCGCCCGGCACAGCCGGACGTTTCTTCAAGATGATTTTATCATAGGAAATCCGAAAAAGAAATTTCATTATATTTAGATATTCTGTGCTTTTCGTCATTTTTTTGTGCAACCCGTCAGATAGCGTGCACCATTTTTCGATTGCGTAAAATAATGCACGATTTACCCACTTTAAAGAAATCGAGCCGCTTTGCCGTTTATCGCCATATCTCATTTCCAAGAATTCGGTTCTGCCGGGTAACAGACCGTCACAACAGTCCCTCCGTCTGCCCGGTGTGCGAATCGCAGACTGACCCTCTCGCCGTAGCGGAGGCGCAAGCGGTCGCGGATGTTTTGGATCGCCATGCCAAACCCCTCCTCCGCATCCACCAGGGCCGCGTCCGCCTCTGTGGGCGGCGGGAGCGCCTCGCCGTTTAACATCCGCAAAACGTCGTCTGAGATCCCAACGCCATTGTCCGCAATCGAGACTCGCACGTTCGAGTCCTCCGCAGCGGCCTCCACCACAATCTCTCCCTCGTAGGGCAGGGGCTGGATACCGTGGAAGATCGCGTTTTCCCCGAGCGGCTGCAGCAGCATGGGCAGCACCTTTGTCTGTGCCAGCGCCGGGGGCAGCCGGAATTCGGCGTGGAATTTGTCCGGGAAGCGGTACGCCTGAATGGAAAAATAACTCTCAAGCAGTGCCATCTCCTCTGCCAGTGTGATGAACTCATCGCCTCGAGACTGAAACCGAAGAAGCCTTATCAGCGCGGCGGTCATCTTCTCAATGCTCGCGATGTTGTTCAGCCGGGCGATCCAGTGGATGGAGTGGATCGTGTGGTACAGAAAATGCGGAGTGATCCGGTACGAGAGAGCGGCCAGCTCCAGTTTGCGTTTGCGGGCCTCGTCCCGCTCGCGGGTCTGCAGCATGGCCTGGATGGTATCGGCCATGTGATGGACGCCGACCGCCAAACGGCCGACCTCGTTGTCGGCGATGGGGGTCGGAGCAAGGGAGAAGTCGCCCCGCTCGATCCGCTCCATGTCCTCTCTGAGCTGCCGGATGGGCCGGAGCGATTTTCGCATGAACCAAACCGCGAACAGCGAGAGCGCGGCAAACGCGACGAGATTCAGCGAGATCATCAGGTAGGCTGTCCGCCCCAGAAAGCTGTCGTTGTACCACATCTGCGCCGCGAAATACGCCTCACTCGCGGTGGTAAGCGCCTCCGCAGGCAGTACCACCTGACTCAGATGCTCGGCGTAGGGATACCAAGGCAGCTCGTCCAGCAGCACCAGAAATTCCGCGTTTCGCTCCCCCTCAAGGTAATACCGCACGCCCATCTGGGAGATGCGCATATACTCGTCATACGCACTCTCCAGCGCGCGCAGGTCTTTCGTCATTTCCTCGCTGCCCGCAAATGAACGCAGTGCCGTGAGCACTTGCTCAATCCGGTACACGTTCAGATCGTAAAAACGGCGCACGATAAGTCCTTGCTCTGTGCTCTGCTGGGCAATGTCCCGTTCCATACAGGTGATCTCGGCGAAACAAATCCGAAACTGGTATAGATTAGAAAGGTACCGCTGGTATGTATCCCGGTCCGCGTAGCGCCTGGCCGCCGCTTGTCGGCTGTAGACGGTGCCGGCCAATGTCACCAGCAGGGACAGCGTCATGAGCGACGCAAACGTCACCACCACCGTCCGCACGATAGAGCCCTCCCGCCGTTTTCTCATGGAGCCTCATCCCTCCCCCGGTCTGTCAGGCGGCGGTGCCTCGGACAATGGCGTATCCTCCAAAGCGCCCCCGGCGGTGCGATACTCGGCAGGCGTACAACCAACCATCACTTTGAAACGCTGGCTGAAATACCGGGCATTCTCCATCCCGACTCGCTCGGCGATCTCATAGATCCGCAGCGGACGGCCGGACGTCCGCAGGAGACGTTTGGCCTCCTCCATACGGATCCGCGTGAGCGTCTCGATGAGACTCTCGCCCGAGAGTTTTTTGTAGACATGGCTGATGTACGCAGGGGACATGCGCAGGTAGTCGGCGATGTCTTGCAACGAGACGGCGTTTTGGTAGTTTTCGTGGAAATACCGCAGGACGCGCCCTCTGAGCTCGCCGCCGTCCACCCGCTTTCCCATTGAGAGGCGGAGCCGCTCGATGAGGAAATCACACCGCTGCCGCAGCGTGTCGCAACGCAGGATGTCGAGGCTGCGCATGCCGCTCTCCGGGCCGGCCGCGCCGCTTCTGTCCACGATGTCTTTCACAACGGCAAAGAGTTCTAGGCAGGCGTTGTCGGCCGCTTCCCGGTCGAACAATCCCTGGATATCGCGCATGACGATCTCCTCGATGATCCGGGTCACTTCGGCTTCGTCGCAGGCCTCGCAGGCGCGGGAGAGTCGCAGGGACGTTTTTGTGACGCTGAGGAAAAACCGCCGGCGCTCGCGCAGATCGGCCTCGCACACCGCGCGCCGCCCGCTGAAAAACAGCCGATTCGCGAGCAGTACGCGCGCCGCTCGGTAACAGTCGCAGAGCCGTTCGCAGCTGTCCACACGAGCGCGCGCCTCGAAGATCCGGTACCCGGAGAGACGGGTCAGTTCCGCCGAGAACTCGGCGACAAAGGCGCCGGCCCGGGCGGTGAGTTCGTCCTCCCTATCTCCAAAGAGCGCGCAGAGGAACTCGTTTTCCCCCACATGCCCCGTCACGCAGGCAGTGCGCTTCCGGGCATTCTCCTCGGCCAGATAACGCACGGTTCGCATCAGCACATCGCGCTCGGTCTGATCTGCGTCCCCGCTCGCGAAACGCATCCGGTAGCTGTCCAGCGAGAACAGAAGCAGCTGCTGTTTCGCGTAGCCGGAAAGCCACAGGTTCGACAGCGCGGTCTGCAATGCGGCGCCGTCCGGTTCGCATCCGCGCGCGATCTCAAAAACAAGCTGTGTCTCAAGCGCCCGCCGGTCGTGCAGCGTCCGACCCGCGCGGCCCTGCTCGATCTCCTTCTTCACCCGCGTCAAGATGTCGATGAGACACTCCGCCTCCATGATCTCGGATTTCAGCACATAGTCGAAGATGCCAAGCCGGGAGGCGTCTCGCAGTTTGTAGAAGTCCTCGTACAGGCTGAGGACGATGATCTTTGCGGCCTGGCCCCGGTCCCGGAGGCGGCGCACAAAGGTGAGTCCGTCCATCACAGGCATCCGGACGTCGGTGATGATGAGCTGCGGCCGGATCTCCTCCGCCATGTCGAGCGCGATCTGTCCGTTCGCAGCCTGCCCAACAATCGTGAATCCCAATTTTTCCCAATCGATCATGGACGTCAGTCCCAGCCTAACGTAGACCTCGTCGTCCACAATCATCGTACTGATCATTGCACCTCTCCTCCTCAATGGTCCGCGCGCCAAAAGGTATACGTTTTAAAAAGCCCCTCTCATCTGCCATTTTCTCCTCGACGCGGCACGCCAATCATCCAATTTTCACAAAACACAATGCCACCAGGCGGATTCTTTGTTGCCTTTTCTGTCAATTTATGATACAATGAAAACAATATCACAACACATACCGATGCCAAAAAGGTATACCTTTTTAGGATCCACTGTCTACGGTTCAGATGTCAGAAGTGCGTCTGACGATGGCCGTGCGGAATAAATCGCCGGACAGCGGCGGGCGAGGCTTTTGACACCCGAATCATCATATGACATATATTTGTTGAAGTCAAGAGAACTTTCTGCATTTTTTGTAAATAACGCCCATGTCTGAGTGCTACATTTGACAAGTTTCTATCTTTCAAGACACATAAAAGCCACACACGGACTAAAATTGACCCGTGTGCGGCTTTTTGAGATGACTTCCCGCCTTTTTAGTGTTTGGGGATCATTGCCTCCGCGTATTCGACGCCCAGACCGTACGCGCCGCCAAGTTCGCGGATTAGGCCCATCACGGCGTTGTACGTGTCCTTGTTGTTCCAATCGCGCTGGAACTCAAGCAGTACCTGCTGCCAGGTCACGGGGACAACGCCGGCCTGGACCATCCGCCACATGGCCGTGTGGTGAGCCTCCCGCGAGGCTCCGCCGCACGCGTCGGCGGCCACAAAGACCCGGTAGCCGTCCCGCGCCATGCTGAGCGCGGGGAAGGCGACGCAGATCTCCGTCCAAAGACCCGCGAGGACAATGTGCTTTCGGCCTGTCTCCTCCACGGCCCTGCGCAAATTTGCATCCTCCCAGGCGTTGAGGGTGGTTCTGTCCACGGGCACGGTGCGGGGGTACACGGCTTGCAGCCGTGCGTACAGGGGGCCGGAAAACGTCTGCGCGGTCACCGTGGTGAGCAGGCAGGGCACCTTGAAGATCTGTGCGGCCTTTGCAAGGCCGACGACGTGGTCTGCGATGGCGGCGCGAAACGCGCCCTCCACCCCAAAATACATCTGCGGCTGGTGGTCGATCAGCACCACAGTCGTCTGGGCGGGGTCCAAAAGACAATCCGGATAGTTTCTCAACGGCGACACCTCCATATAGTGGGTGTCCCTAGCATGAACCATCTCCCCGTCATTTATGCGCCCATGCACCTCTGTAACCCCATACCCTGGCACCCCACACCCGCCTTCATCCGCTCACATACCCTTCGCACTCATTGTCAACTGTTATCTGTCAACTGTCAACAGCTTCCATCACCCTTCGGCCGTCCACGTGCAGCCGCCCCTCGCAAAAGAGACGCACGGCCTCGGGCAGCAGGATCCACTCGGCCTGTTCCATCACGCGGCGCTGGAGACTCTCCGGCGTGTCGTCCGATTCGACGGCTACGGCCTTTTGCAGAATGATCGGGCCGCCGTCGGTCTCCTCACTGACAAAATGCACCGTGGCGCCGGTGACTTTCACACCGTACGCGAGCACCGCCCGGTGTACGCGCAGGCCGTAGCAGCCGTCTCCGCAAAAGGCCGGGATCAACGCCGGATGCACGTTGATCACGCGGCCCGGGTATGCAAGACAAAAGGCCGGCGACAGCACATACAAAAAACCGGCCAGCACGATGAGGTGGATGTCGCGCACGCGCAGCTCCTCCAACACGGCCTGCGTGAAGGCCGCGCGGGTCTCGTACGCCTCCCGCGCCACCACCCGCGCCGGGACGCCCGCTTGGGCCGCCCGCGTGAGCGCATAGGCATTTGGATGCGATGAGATCACCAGCGACAGCCGGCCGCCGCCCAGTCGGCCGGCTGCCTCGGCGTCGATCAGCGCCTGCAAGTTCGACCCGCCGCCCGACACCAGTACGGCGATGTTTTTCTCCTCCGACACAGCTCCTCTCCTCCTTGCTATCTTCAGACAACCTCCGAAAACTCCGTGCGGGCCTGTTCACCAGATCGTGACTCCGCCTTCACCGCGGCGTACGACGCCGATCATATAGGGATGTTCCCCCGCCTCGACAAGGCTGGTCACCGCCTCGCCGGCGTCTTTCTTATCCACCGCGATGACAAGTCCGACGCCCATGTTAAACGTGCCGTACATGTCGCGCGGGGGGATACACCCCTCCCGCTTGATGATGTCGAAGATCGGGTGCTCCGGGAAGCTGTGGGGTTCGATGGCGGCACAGAGCCCCTGTGGCAGCATGCGCGGCACATTTTCGATGAACCCGCCGCCCGTGATGTGGGCGACGCCTTTGACCTTCACTTTTTTCATCAGACGCAGCAGCGGGCGCACATAGATCCGCGTGGGCTTTAGCAGTTCCTCCCCCAGCGTGCAACCAAGTTCGTTGTAGTGGCGATTCAACGCGCCCTCTCCCTCGCCCAGTACGCGCCGCACGAGCGAAAAACCGTTGGCATGCATCCCGGACGAGGACAGTCCAATCAGCAGGTCGCCCTCGATGATGCGCCGACCGTCGATCCGCTGCTCGTAGTCAACGAGCCCTACACAAAAGCCGGCGAGATCGTACTCGTCCTGGGCATAAAAACCAGGCATCTCGGCGGTCTCCCCGCCAACCAGTGCGCAGCCCGCCTCCCGGCAGCCCACCGCCATGCCGGACACGATAGCGGCGATCTTTTCGGGGGTGTTTTTCCCACAGGCGATGTAGTCGAGAAAGAAAAGCGGCGCGGCGCCCGAGCAGACCACGTCGTTGACACACATGGCCACACAGTCTATGCCCACCGTGTCGTGTTTGTCAAGTACGAAGGCAATCTTGAGCTTCGTGCCTACACCGTCTGTGCCGGAGACCAGCACCGGCCGGCGCAGACCCGCCAGATCCGGCTCAAATAGGCCACCGAAACCGCCGATGACACTCAACACGCCTTTTGTATGCGTCGATTCCACGTGTTTCTTCATCAGCGCCACGGCTTTGTATCCGGCCTCCACGTCCACGCCGGCCTGCGCGTATGCCTTACTCATCCCAGACCTCCTCATATAGTACCTTGTTGCCGCGAAGCGGCAACAAAAACAAGAATTTGGGTTGTGGGTTGCAGGTGCAATCCACGTTAGAATGATATAGGATCTCGAGAAAAATCACGCTTTTGGACGGAAATTTGCCATGCCCCAGAAGAGAACCGCTAGGCCCCCAACAGGCGGCGCAGGATCTCCCGGTAGGCGTTCTGTTCGCCGCCCAGGTCGCGGCGGAAGCGGTCCTTGTCCAACTTTTCGCCGGTGTCTGTATCCCAGAAACGGCAGGTGTCCGGGGAGATCTCGTCGGCCAGTACCAGCGCGCCGTCCGGCGTCCGGCCGAACTCCAGCTTGAAATCAATGAGACGGATCCCCAAGTCCTGCAGGTAGGCGCTCAACACCTCGTTGACTTTGCCCGCATACGCGTCGATCCGCCGCAGCTCCTCGCGGGTGGCAAGCCCGAGCGCCAGCGCGTGGTATTCGTTGATCATCGGGTCGCCCAGGTCGTCGTCCTTATAGGAGTATTCGAGCACCGCGACAGGCAGCGGCGTGCCCTCGACAATCCCCAACCGCTTGGACAGCGAACCGGCGGCGATATTGCGGACGATCACCTCGATCTTCACGATCTCCACACGGCGCACCAATGTCTCCCTGTCCGAGATCTGGCGGACGAAATGGGTGGGCACGCCGTGGGTCTCCAGCAGCTGCATCAGATGGTTCGTCACCCGGTTGTTGATGACCCCCTTGCCCTCGATGGTGCCCCTCTTCAGGCCGTTGAATGCGGTGGCGTCGTCCTTGTAGTCGACAATGACGAGCGTCGGGTCGTCGGTGGCAAAGACCTTCTTGGCCTTGCCCTCATAGAGCAGCGCGCCTTTTTGCATGGATCACAACTCCTTTTTGCAAGATTCGGACATCTCTTCTGCTCGCAGGGCGCGGTCGGCGGCGCGGACCTCGTCGGCCATCTCCGCCCGGTAGCGCAGCAGAGCGGTGTGCAGCGCCTCGTCAGACACCGCCAGGATCTCCACGGCAAGCAGCGCCGCGTTCTCCGCTCCGTCGATGGTCACCGTCGCCACCGGAACGCCGCGCGGCATCTGTACGGTGGAGAGCAGCGCGTCCAGCCCGTCCAGCGTGGAGGACTTGACCGGCAGTCCGACGACGGGCAGCGCCGTCACGGCGGCCAGCGCACCGGCCAGATGAGCCGCCTTGCCCGCGGCGGCGATCAGCACGCCGAAGCCCTCCGCCCGCGCGCACCCCGCAAAGTCGTGCGCCTCCTGTGGGGTACGGTGGGCGGACATCACACGCGCCTCAGCCGGTACGCCGAACCAGGCAAGCACGTCCAGCGCCCGCTGGACCACCGGCCGATCGCTCTGTGACCCCATGATAACGGCCACCTTTTTCATCGGCCGCTTCACCATCCTTTCTAAATTTACATTTTATTCCAAATTTACATCAAAGGCCGCGACAACGCAGACAGACAGATAGGTAGACAGACAGGCGCCGGTGTGATTTTTACGACGCTCTACAGGCGATCTTCGAAAATGCCGTGCCGCCCCAGAATGTCAGTCATCTGTTGCACGCGGGCGTCCCACGAGGCGGCGCGGCCGTAAGCGATCCGCTGCCGCTGCCTCCATGTCCCCCGCTCCGCCAGCGCTTTCTCGCAGGCGGCGATGAAGGCCTCGGGGCCGTCTGCAATGTAGACTGCGTCGGCGAAATCGCGCACCTGATCCGGCTGCGACGTGGAGACGATTGGCCGTCCGGTGGCGAGGTATTCATAAAATTTCAGCGGGCTCACATCCTGGGCCAGCGCGCCCGCCTGAAACAGATTCAGGCAGACGTCGAAGCGGGCGAGATAATGTGGCAGCTCCTTGTGCGGCTTCAGCCCCACGAGGTGGATGTTCGGCTGCGCCTGCAGCGGCGCGACGTCTACCCCGGGCAGTGGCGCGCCAACCAGCACAAACGACCAGCCAGGGCGGGCGTGCGCCACCGCCAGCAGCAGCGCGCAGTCGACGCAGGGCTGGATCATCCCCACAAACCCAAAGATCGGATTTTTGATTTGAAACAGCTCGTCCGGAAACGGCAGATCTTGCTCCGACGCTACGCGGTGGAACAACTCGAAGTGGACGCCGTTGGGGATAAGATAGGTGTTTTTGTTGTATACCTTCAGCCGCTCACAGAGCCCCTGCGCCGTCGCGAACACCACGTCGGCCTTGGCCGCAAGATCCGCCTCCATTGCGTCGACGACCGCCGGCGTCATGAGTCCTCCGTAGGCCGAATGCCGGTCAACGCAGTCGTACACGAGCGCCCGATGCGGCAGCCGATCCACGACATCGGCCGCCGTCGGACTGTAACACCACAGCAGCGGGTTCTCGAATCCGTGCGCCTCAAAGACCCGGCGCAAGTAGCGTGCCTGCGCGCGCTGGTTGAGCCGGTTGACCAGGCGGTACTTGTTGTACATCGGCCAGACGGGCGGCGTCGCGTACACGGTCACGCGGCCGCCGGCGACGGGCTCGCCCTCACCCCGCCAGGCGTGCAGCCGCCCGGCCGCCGCCGGGTCTTTGAACGGCGCGGCGCGGCTGACGGGCGGCTCAAAGTAGAGCACCCGGTGGCCGGTCAGCCGGCCCATGACCTGTTGTTTGCGGGTCGGAACAGGGTGCCAGTTGGTCGTGGAGAGACAGACTATTTTTGACATGGGGCTCCCCTCAGCATTTCCTGCAAAATTTCCATATTGCGGCCTTCGACGGCACGCAGCCGCGCCACGGCCCTGAGCCGCTCTTCCGCCTGGCCGCTCTCCGCCAGGGCGCCGTCGATCAGCGCTTTCAGCCTGGCCGCGTCCACCGACGCGAAGGGCGTATACCACGACTGTCCCATGTATGTCAAAAAAGCGGTGACTTTTTCGTCGTACGCCACGCCCACGAGCGGAATGCCCTGCCCGGAAGCGAAGATCAGCGCGTGCAGACGCATGGCCACGACAGCCCGACACCGGCCCAGGATGCCGATGACCTCCCCGGCCGGCCCTGTGTGAGAGAGCAGATGATGCGCTCCCTTCACCCGCGCGGCCGCCAAGGCCGCCGCCTCGATGTCGCCCCGGCGCTCAATGGGGAGAAAGACGGGCACGAGCCCGTAGGCGTCGCGGACATAGTCGGCCGCCTCGGCAAAAGCGGCGGCCTTACCCTCGAACCCGGGCCAGCGCCGCAGTGCAAAGGCAATGTAATCGCCGTTTGGCGGCACGCCCTGCGAGAGCAGCAGGCTATCGATGCGCTCCCGCGCTGCAACCGGCAGGTTGAGCGCCGGGTCGGCGGAGAGAACGATGCGCGGACGCGTGACGCCCAGCCGCCCAATGTCGGCCAGAGAACTCTCTTCTCGAAGCGTAATCGCCTCGACGCGGCGATCCAGCACACGGGCGGTAAGCCGTCGATTCAGCCGGCCCGTCAGCGGACCGACCCCGCAGCCGTACATCAGCACTCGGGCGCCCAGACGGTGCGCCCAGACGATGGTCAATAGGTAGTACCAAAGAGAACGGTTGGACGTGACGTTTTGGATCAAACTGCCGCCGCCCGAGATAAACAGCGCGGCGCGGCGCGCGGCGCGCCAGAACCCCCAGGGGTTGAACGTATACACCGAGGAGACGCCGCAGGTGCGCCGCGTCTGGCGCGGGCTTCGAGAGAGCACGACGACGGGCCTGTCGGGGTCCACGGCGCGGATCTCCCGCACGATTCCCTCCAAGATGGCGTCGTCCCCGGCGTTGTTGTACCCGTAGGCGCCGCAGACGAGCACCCCCTCCCGGCGAGCGGGCGGGCGGGCGGCACGGCGAAGGATGACGCGGTAGATCTCTTCCTGCGTGTCCAGCATCACCTCCATCGAGAATGTCCGGACAGCTTTCTGATAGAGCCCCTCGCCCATGCGCATCCGCAGCGCCGGATCGTCGCAGAGACAGCGCAAATGTTCGGCCAACGCACCGGCGTCGCCCGGCCGAAATAGATACCCGTTCACCATGTGGTCGACGAGCGCCGGGACGCCGCCCACCGCGGTGGCCACGGTGGCCCGCCGCGCGCGCGCGCCCTCGAGCAGAGCATAGGGGAACGTCTCCGTCAGCGAGGTGAGCAGGTTGATGTCGATGGCCTGGTAAAAGGCCTCCATATCGGTCATCCAACCGGTGAAACACACGCGGTCGGCCAGCCCCAGCGCGTCCGCAAGCGCGCGCAAGCGGTCGTACAGCTCGCCGTGCCCCGCGATGACGAGCCGCAGCCGGGAGCAGTGCGCCGCCGCCGCCGCGAATCCGCGCAGGAGAGTGTCGATGTCTTTAACCGGGGAGAGCCGGGCGGCGATCCCGCAGACCACGTCGTCCGGCGCCGGCGAGAAGCCGTACGGCGCCCAAAACGCCGCGCGGTCCACCGGCGCGGGGATTTTTGTAAAGTCCAGCCCGTTATATAACGTGAACAGCCTGTCCGGCGAGAAACCGCGATCGCACAGCAGGTCGGTCATGCCCTGCGATACGCCGATGCGGTAGTCGAGGCGGCGCAAGGCCCACTTGTTGATGTTGCCATATGTCACGCGGGCCAGCGGCCGGCCCAGATAGTCATGCCGGTAATCGGAATGCACGGTGGTCACGGTGGGCACGGGCCGGCGCCGGCGCAGCAGTCCGGCGACCATGTTGCCGCGGGAGCCGTGGCTGTGGACGACATCGGCGCCTTCCGCCGCGAGCAGTGCCTCCAGCCTGTCCACCGCGGCGCCGGGACGGTCCGGCAGCACTTCCACCGCAAACCCGCCCAGCGCGCGCGCCTCCTCGGCAAACGGTCCTTCACGAAAGACCGCCAGCCGCACGTTCATCCGCGCCGACAGACCCTTCAGCAGGGACAGCACATGCGTCTTCGCGCCGCCCACGTCCCCGCCGCTGATCAAATGTAAAATTTTCATGCTCGCCTCTCCCGCGCCGCCGTATGGCCACCGGTCCCTCCGTCGGGAACCTCAAAAGGCGCGTTGCCGTCTGAAAACGAAGCGAATGCCGCGTCCGGCAGAAGTTATTTCGGAGCGCCTGCTTGTCAAGGGACAAAAAATATTATACAATGTCCCGTGTTACGGGTCAAGCTTTCCGGCGCGGCGCGGGTGCGGTCAAATCGCCGCCGCGCGTGTGCCGGTACGGAAAACCGCCCAAAAAAATTTGTCCGGCGCCGGCGCCGGACGCGGGGGAGATGTGGCGATGGATCTTGTAAAGCCGATGATCGAACACGTGGTGTACCCCCTGATGGAGCGCAGGCGCGGAAACCAGATCCGCCCCTATCTGCGCGCGTTGCTTGCCAGCGAAACCCTGTCGCCGGACGAACTTGAGGCGCTTCAACGGCGACAGCTCAAGGCGCTGCTGGACGTGTGCGCCCGCGAGGTGCCGGCTTACCGGTCCCTGGGCGCGGAGGGCGCTCAGCCATTCAGCCGCTTTGCGGACATCCCGCCGCTCACCCGTGCGGCGCTGCGGGCGGAGCCGGACGCCTTTCTGGCCGCCTCGGCGCGCCCTGAGGCACTGATCCCCGGGACGTCGGGCAGTACGACTGAGGACGCGCCGGCCCGGTTCTATCTCGACCGCCGTGCGGTGGAACATTATGAGGCGGCGCGCTGGCGTGGTCTCTCCTGGTGGGGCATCACGCCGGGCAGCCGCAGCGTCATGGTGTGGGGCGCGCCCGTCGAGTGGGAGCGCTCGAAACAGGCCGCCTACAGGCGCCGGGAGAAGTGGCTGAAAAACCGTGTGATGATCCCGGCGCACGACCTGTCGAAAGCGGCGCTGCCCGGGCACATCGCGCTGCTGGACCGTTACCGGCCGGAGTATCTCTACGGGTATGCCTCGGCTCTCTACGCCCTGGCCGACCTCATGCGGCAGACGGGGCCGCGTCCGAAGCACCCGCCGCGGATCGTGCTGTCCACCTCCGAGATGCTGTTTGACTTCCAGCGCACGCTGATCGCAGAGGTCTTCGGCTGCCCCGTGGTGAACGAGTACGGCGCGAAGGACGCCGGCATTCTGGCCTACGAGTGCCCCGAGGGGCGGATGCATATCACCTGCGAAAACGCCCTGCTTGAGGTGCTGGATCTCCGGACGCTCCGGCCTCTCCCCCCCGGTGAGACAGGTGTGCTGGCCGTGACGGACCTGCACAATTTTTCGATGCCCCGTCTGCGTTACCTGCTGGGGGACACGATCTCGCTCTCGACCGAGCGTTGCGGGTGCGGGCGCACGCTGCCGCTGCTTGGCGCTCTGGAAGGCCGGCTGGTCGACATCCTGGTCACCCGCGACGACCGGATGGTACACGGCAACATTCTGGTGCGTCTGTCGCGCGCCCACGGGGCCGTGGAACGCTTTCAGATTGTCCAGCACACACCCGAACTGGCCACGTTGCGCATCGTCCCAACGGAAGGCGCCCGGACCGGCGACATGGACGCGTTTGTCCGGCAGGCGCGTGCGCTCCTGCCCGGCACACAGGTGGCGGTGGAGCTTGTGAGCGACATCCCTCCGGCCGCCTCCGGCAAGCGCCGGTACGCCATCCGGGAATTCTCTCTCCCGGGCGCCCCATAGGGCCCCGCGGCCGGTGTCCAATCCTCAGCAAGGCGCCTTTTATACAGACAATACAGCACAAAGGAGAAGACGCGGATGAAACTGATCAACGAAAAAGGCAAGCTCTTTGGCCTCATCAATGTGGTCGATCTACTTGTACTGCTGGCGGTACTGCTGGCAGTCGGCGGGGTCGCATGGCGGCTCTTCGGGCACAAAGTCGGCGAACTGACGGCGGCCACCACCACCATGACCTACACCGTGCGCGTACGCGGCGTCCACAGCCGGCTGGAGTCGGAGATCCAAAAAAATCTGGAGTACGACAGTCGCGTCATCGCCGGCAACGAATTCGTCGACGCCCGGGTGACGAACGTCTCCTTCGAGCCGTATATTCAGCAAAATCCCACCGACGACGGCCGGCTCGTCAACGCGACGGACCCGGTCCGCTTGGACGTGCTGTTCACCGTCGAGGCCGTCGTGCCGAAAAACACGCCGATCATCAAGGTGGGTACGCAGGAGATCCGTGTGGGGTACGGCCATTTTTTGAAGACGCCACTGCTTGAGTTCTCCTCCACGATTGAGTCGGTGAACTTCCGTGACTGAGTCGATCCGGACGATTTGGCGGCACAGCTGCCTCAGACGCCTCTGCCTATGGCTGCGCGCCTGCGCCGGGCACAGCGCGCTGGCTCGCTTTGGCGCGTTCTGGCCCGCGCAGTATGCGCGTTCCGGCTTCAAACGGCTCTGGACGCGGTGGATGTCGGGCCCGCAGCGCGCGGGGTACGCCTCTCTGTTTTGCCGGTGTCGGCAGCGCCTCGGGCGTTGGCTCCGCAAACTCGGTGCGGTGTGGGCGCCGCTCTGGTCCCACAGTTTTTTGGCGCGCGCGTGCGCCCGGCTTCGCCGCGCCGTCACAAAGCGCGCCGGGTTGACGGGGCGTCTGCTCGGGTCTCTGCGGCGTGGGGATCTCCCGTTGTGCCTGTTTTGCCTGTACCTGCCCGTCGACTATGCACTGCGCGAATGGAACGCCTTGGCCGCGCTGTCCACATATTGGGACGAGCTCTTTCTGCTGCTGTCCCTTCTTCTCGTCGTCGCGTGGAAGATGAGGTCCGACACGTCGCCCGAACCCTGTCTGACGCCGCTGGAGGGGCCGCTGCTCGCCTTCATGGGGCTCGGTCTCTTCCTTGTGGGGGTCGTGTCGCCGATCCTCGGGGTCGCCGTTTCGGGCTACCGCGCGGTCTGTCAGTACATGGTCTGGTATTTTGTCATTGTGCGTCTCGTGCGCGACCGCCGGGCCGTGCGCTTCTGCTGCATCCTGCTCACCGCACTCGGCGCTCTGGTGGCACTGCACGGCGTCTACCAATACGCCGTCGGTACGCCGATCCCCCGTTCGTGGGTCTCGATTTATGAAATGGGCGTGCGCACGCGTGTGTTCTCCATCCTCGGCAGCCCCAACGTCATGGGAGACCTGATGGTCATGCTGGCGCCCCTCGCGGCCGGCCTCGCCTACGCCGCGCGCACCACGCGCACCCGGCTGCTCTGTTGGGCGGCTGCGGGCGTCATGTGCCTCGCCTGTCTGTTCACCTTCTCGCGGGGGGCCTGGCTGGGCCTCGCGGCGGCCGTCGTGCTGTTTGCCTGGCTGCGGGATCGGCGGCTGTTGATTCTGGCGGGGGCCGCGCTGGTCGTCATCATCATGCTGCCGCAGATCGCCGACCGGATCACCTTCCTGTTCACCTCCGACTTCGCGAACAACAACGAGACGGCTGGGCGGGCGGCCCGGTGGGCTTATGGCATCGACCTGCTGATGCGTAGCGACCCCGTGTTCGGATTCGGCCTTGGCCGCTTCGGCGGCGCGGTGGCCATGCAAAACCAGACGCTGGAACGGATCCGCTACTTTTACATGGACAATTATTACCTAAAGATGCTGGTAGAGATGGGCTTTGTCGGTCTGACCGGCTACCTTGCGCTGCTGGCCGCGCTCCTCTGGAACGGATTTCGGACGCTGTTTCGCGTTCGGGCTCAGCGCGCCGATCACGCCGTGGCCTGCGGTCTCCTGGCCGGCATGGCCGGCGTCCTCATTCATAGCCTGTTTGAAAACATCTTCGAAGTGCCCTACATGAACGCATATTTCTGGGGCCTGGCCGCGCTGCTCATGGTGATCGGCTTTCGCCTCGGCGCCGACGGCACGCAGTCCACACAGGAAGCCCGCGCGGGTCTTTCGGCCGTTTCCTGATTTAGGAACTGCCCATGCGCCGTACGATTTTTCTCTTGACATGGCCGGCGAATTCGGTATAATAATAGTTGTGTCACAGTCGATTGTGTCACAGCCGACGCGGTCATGCGGGATAGTGTAACGGTAGCACCGCAGACTCTGACTCTGTTTGTGAGGGTTCGAATCCTTCTCCCGCAGCCAGGAACACCCGCCGGGCCCAAGGCCCGGCGGGTCTCACTGTGTATCAAAACAGAAAGAAATCTGCGGATTTTTTCGCACGTCACCGGCGCCGCCCGCCTCCCTCCTTCTCTCGCGAAATTTCCAATAATTGTCAATTGTGCATTATCATCGGAGGTGTGTTTTGATGAACTCATCTGTTGTCTCGGCAGACGCCCGGCCGCCCATGGCCCGGGTGGCGGCTGTCCATGACCTGTCCGGCTTCGGTCGCTGTTCGCTGGGCGTCGTGCTACCGGTGCTCGCCGCCATGGACATCCAGTGCTGCGCGCTGCCCACCGGTTTTTTCTCCACCCACACCGGGTACGACGGCTTCGTCTTCCACAACATGACCGACGCAATGCGCCCCACCGTCGACCACTGGCAGTCGATGGGGCTCACGTTCGACGCCGTGTACAGCGGTTTTCTCGGTTCGGCCGACCAGATAGACATCGTGCGTGAAACGATTGCCCGCTTCCGCCGGCCGGGGATGTTGGCCGTCGTCGACCCTGTGATGGGCGACCACGGTCAACCCTATCGCACCTACACGGCCGAGATGTGCCGGCAGATGCGTTTTCTGGCCGACGACGCCGACCTTATCACCCCCAACATCACGGAGGCAGCCCTGCTGTTGGGCGAGAACTACGCCGACGCCCCGCGTGACGAGGCGGGATTTTATGGCTGGCTGACGCGGCTCTCTCAAGATGGCCGCCGTTCCGTGGTCGTCACCGGCCTCACAGTGCGCGCGGGGCAGCTCGGTTCGGCCTGGTTGGATGCCGCGTCCGGGCAGAGCGGCATCGACTTTCACCCCTTTGTGGGGCAGGAATTCCACGGCACCGGCGACCTCTATGCCAGCGTGCTGGTGGGCCGGCTGCTCCACGGGCTGCCCCTGCCCGACGCCGTGGCGTCGGCGGCGGGATTCGTCCACGATTGCGCCGCGCTCTCCTGGGCGGAACGGACCCCGCCGCAGGGCGGCGTGCGTTTTGAAGCACTGCTCTCCCGTCTCGGTGCCGACGGCTGACAGTCGGGTGACGCAAACGGACCCCTCTCATGTTGTTCGAGGCGTCCAAATACCGGCTCTCGGCGGCCGAGGCGGAGGAGATTTGTCGGCTTATGGCAAGAAAGAAAAAAGAGGCGCCGGGGGTATCGGGCAAACCGGTCCCCGGTACGCGCGTGCAGGGCCTGCGCGCCGAGATCGTGCGGCAGAAGATCCCGGACACCCTGGAGATCAATTACATGCCCTACGCGATGAGCGTGATTGTCTCTCGGGCGATCCCGGAGATCGACGGGTTCAAGCCCGCCCACCGGAAGCTGCTCTACACGATGTACAAGATGGGCCTGCTCACAGGCGCGCGCACGAAGTCGGCCAACATTGTCGGGCAGACGATGCGTCTGAACCCTCACGGCGATCAGGCGATCTACGACACGATGGTGCGCCTCTCCCGCGGCAACGAGTCCCTGCTGCATCCGCTGATCGACTCCAAAGGCAACTTTGGCAAGGCCTACTCCCGCGACATGGCCTACGCCGCGGCCCGCTATACGGAGGCCAAGCTGGACTCCATCTGCGCCGAACTTTTCCGCGACATCGACCGTGACACGGTGGACTTTGTCGACAACTACGACAACACGACGAAAGAACCGACGCTGCTGCCGACCACCTTCCCCCACGTGCTGACCGCGGCCAACGCGGGCATCGCCGTGGGGATGGCGTCGCAGTTTTGCGGTTTCAACCTGACCGAGGTATGCGCCGCCGCCATCGCTTACTTGAAAGACCCCGACGTCGATCTGCTGGAGACCCTGCCCGCGCCGGACTTCCCTTCCGGGGGAGAGATCATCTACGAGCCGGATGCGATGCGGGAGATCTATCGGACGGGCCGGGGTTCTTTTCGTGTGCGCGCCCGCTGGCGTCACGACGCGAAGGCAAACCTCATTGAGGTATTTGAGATCCCTTACACGACGACGGTAGAGGCCATCATGGACAAATTGGCCGATCTCATGCGCGCCGGCAAGCTCCGCGAGGTGGCCGACGTGCGCGACGAGACCGATCTCTCCGGTCTAAAACTCGCGCTGGATTTAAAGCGCGGCGTCGACCCCGTCAAGCTGATGCAGCGGCTGATGAAGGTCACGCCCCTGATGGACACGTTTTCCTGCAACTTCAACCTTCTGATCGCCGGCACGCCCCATGTGCTCGGAGTGAGGGAAATTTTGGAAGAATGGTCGGCCTGGCGCACCGAGTGCGTGCGCCGGCGGCTGCACTTTGATCTGGCGCGACTGCGTGAGAAGCTGCACTTGCTGCGCGGCCTTAAGCAGATTTTGCTCGACATCGACCGGGCCATCGCAATCATTCGAGGCACCGAGGCCGAGGCCGAGGTGGTGCCGAACCTGATGATCGGTTTTGGCATCGACGAGGTGCAGGCCGAGTACGTCGCCGAGATCCGTCTGCGCAACATCAACCGGGAGTATATTCTGAGACGCGTCGAGGAAACGGCTCGTCTGGAGGCGGAGATCGCGGAACTGGAGAGCGCGCTCGCCTCGAAGACCCGGCTGCGGGAGCTCATCATCGCGGACCTGCGGCATGTGATGAAAAAATACGGCGCGCCTCGGAAGACGGCGCTCATCCACCAGCATGAGGTGGTGCATTACAACCCGGAAGAGCACATCGAGGACTACCCGGTGCATGTCTTTCTCTCTCGGGGCGGGTATCTGAAGAAGATCACCCCTCTCTCTCTGCGTATGTCAGGCGAGCAAAAGTACAAGGAAAACGACGGCCCGAGCCAGAGCTTCGAGGCCCGGAATCGGGATGAGCTGATGGTCTTCACAAACCGCCGTCAGTGTTACAAATTCCGGTTGTTCGAGCTGGAAGACGGGAAAGCGTCTTCGCTGGGCGACTATCTGCCGGCCAAACTGGAGATGGACGAGGGCGAGAGCGCGGTCTTTGTTTGCGTGCCGGGCGACTACGGCGGGTGGCTGCTGTTCTTTTTCGAAAACGGCAAAACGGCTCGCATAGAGCTTTCCGCTTACGCCACCACCTCCAACCGTCGCCGTCTGACCGGCGCATACAGCGACAAAAGCCCTCTGGTCACGGCGCTGCGGTTGACAGAGGAACGCGAGCTCTTTCTGCGCAGCAGCGACGGGCGTGGACTTCTCTTGCACACCGCCTCTCTGGCGCCCAAGACGACGCGCACCTCTCAAGGCGCGTCGGTCATGGCGTTGAAGAATCGGCACCGGCTCCAGTCGGTCGAGCCGGCCGAGTCCGTGGGGCTCACGCGGCCAGCCCGCTTCCGGGTGCGCACCCTGCCCGCCGCCGGCGTCTCCGTGCGCCCGGAGGATAAAGGCGACTTGCCCGCGCCGCTGATTTGATAAACCGCCGCCGAGGTGCCGTGGGCGTCTCCCATACCGGGTCAGGGTGCAATGTATAACGTGGGTTGCACCTGCAACCCACAACCCAAACTCTTGTTTTTTGTTGCCGCTTCGCAGCAACAAGGTGCTAAATTGTGGAAAATTTTGCGCGTACGCGACAGGCTCGCTGCGCACTGGAGGATGTGACGGAATGTCTGTCAAAATCATTACCGACAGCACATGCGACCTGTCGCCGGAGATGTTGACGCGGCTCGATGTCTCCGTTGTTCCGTTGTACGTCACGCTGGACGACAAGTCCTATCGGGACAGCCTGGACCTGACCCCAGAGGGCATCTACCGCTTCTTTGCCGAGACGAAGCGCACGCCCCGGACGTCGGCGGTCAGCGTGTGGGACTTCCTGCAGGTCATGACGCCGCTGGTCTTAGAGGGTCGGGAGATCGTGTACATCTCCATCTCCTCGGATCTCTCCACCTCGTTTCAAAACGCGGAGATCGCCGCAAGAGAGTTCCCGCAGACGCGCATCCGCACGGTAGACTCGCGGAGTCTCTCCACCGGCGTGGGCCTGCTGGTGCTGAAGGCTGCCCGGATGGCACGGGAGGGCCGTTCGGCCGATGAAATCGCCGACGAACTGATACGTCTGCGCGGTTGTGTGCGCGCAGGTTTTCTGGTCGACAGCATCGACTTTCTCTACCGGGGCGGCCGGTGTAACGCCCTAGAGGCACTGGGCGCCAATCTTCTCAAGCTGCGTCCCTCTCTGATACTGACCGAGGGGCGCATTGAGCCGGGGGTCAAGTACCGCGGCTCTCTCGCCGACTGCCTTCGCAAATACACGCTCGGTATCTTGGCCAGCATGCGACGCCCGGACCCGTCCTGCGTCTTCATCACACACACCAAGATAAACCCGGCCCTGACGGACATGGTCCGCGACCTCGTGGCAGACACCGGGCACTTCCGCGAGATCTGCGAAACCACCGCCGGCTGCGTCATCACCAGCCACTGCGGTGAAAACACCCTGGGGGTGCTGTACATGGAACTGCCGTAGGCCGTTCCATGTACAATGTGCTGATTTAGGTGTCCATGCCTGCTTTCAGATTCCTGAGCTCAATGGCGATCATCGCGCCCGCGACCAGGGCGGCCACGCCGTCGGCGACCGGGGTGGCCGCGAGTACGCCGTTTAGGCCCCAGAGCCAGCCGAACAGCAAGAGACTTGGGATCAGTACAATGACCTGCCGGAGCATCGAGAGGACAATGGATGTCTTGGGCCGGCCTGTCACGATGAACATGTTGGACGAAACGATCTGGAACCCGGTGACCGGCAGCATCAGCATGACGACGCGCATCGCCCGCGGGGTAAAGGTGAGCAACGAGGGGCTGCCGTCTGGCGCGAACAGTCTGATGATCGCGTCTGGGAACAATACGGACGCCAGAAAACCCACACAGCAGATGGCGGTGGCTGCGGTCACCGCCAGTAAGTAGGCCTTCCGAACACGGTCAAATTTCTTCGCGCCGTAATTGTACCCGAGGATGGGCTGCGCGCCCTGATTGATCCCGAACACCGGCATCAGAATCATCAATATGACGGAGCTCACAATGTTCATGCCCGAGAGCGCGACGTCGCCGCCGTTGGCGACGCCCAGCGCGGCCACGCCGTACAGACTCATGCTGAAATTGTAGAGAAACTGCACACAGGACGCGGCGACCTGGAGCAGAAACTGCGCGGACCCGAAGGACATGATGTGCCCCACGATGCGCAGCGAGGGCCGGAACGTCTTCGGTCGCAGCTTGATGACCGCCCGCTTGCTGAAGTTAAACGACAGCACCCAGACCGCAGCCGCCAGCTGGGAGATGATCGTCGCCCATGCGGCGCCTCCGACGCCCCAGTGGAACACAAAGATGAACAGCGGATCGAGAACCATGTTCATGCCCGCCCCGATGATCATGCCGACCATCGTGACCATGGGGAAACCCTGCGCGCGCGAACAATGCGACAACCCAAAGCCCACCATGGAAAAGACTTGTCCATATAAAATGATACGGAAATAGTCTTGCGCATAGGCAATCGCCTCGCTCCCCTCCTGCGCGCCCATCAGCGCAAACAGCGGTTCGAGGAACACAAGGCCCAACGCCATGAAGAGAAGACCCGAGCCGACCAGCAGCAGCAGGCAGTGGTTCAGCGCGTTTTCCGCCTCCTCCCGTCGCTGCTGCCCCAGACGGATGGAGATCATGTTGGCGGCGCCCACGCCGAAGAGCATGGAAAACGCCATGGAGATCGTCATCAGCGGCATGGCCAGCGCGAGTCCGCCCAGCGCCGCCTCGCCCACGCCGCGCCCCACAAAGATGCGGTCGACCACGTTGTAGAGCGCGTTAACCACCATGCCGGTGACGGCGGGGGCGGCGAAACGAAGCAACAGCCGACCCACCGGTTCCGTGCCCAGGCGCTCCGCGGCATAATGCGCGGGCATCTCAATATCGGCCGCCGCCGGGTCGCCCGCGGGCATGGCCAGCTGAGCCGGCTCAGCCTCGGATTTTTGTTTTGTATCGATCAAAGAAACAGCCTCCTGACAAACAAATGGTTCCATGCGCGACCCTATGCGCTCAGCGCCGCGCCGGATCTCTTTACGTCAAATTGGCGGGCACATGGAATTCTCCCCCCGCCGCGGCGGGGGGAGATGAAGCCGCACCCAATCCTCTATCGTCAACTCAGGGTATATGATCCCCGCACAAAGACAGTGGCCGCGCCGCCGGCTTTGAAACCGCGCCCCTCCACCGTCGCGAGATAGAGGTGATTTTGCTCCAGTGCGCCGCCATCCGCCAACTCCCCGCCAGTCGTGACATCGATCAGCCCCGGGGACCCGCCGGCCACACAGGCAGCCGACCCGAGCCGAAGCAACGCCTCGCTGCCCAGCGCGAGCTTCAGCGTCTGGCCGCTTGTGAGATCCACCCGCTTCATCGTGTCCGCAGACGGCACCGCGCCGCCGCCACTGCTGCCCTGCTTGCTCAGCACGGCCTCGGCCACCGCGTCGATAAACGCCGGGTCCGTCAGACTGCCGGCCGCGCCGCCCTCCAGGCCGGCCATGAGTTGGTTGTATTTTGTCTCCAACTGGTTGGAATACTCCTTGGTCTTGGCCGCGACGGCCGCGTCGATCTTTTCGGAGAGCCCGGGAATAAGCTCGTCCGTTATGTAGCTCACCGTCACCATCGGGTCATCCCGGCTGCCCAGTTCCACCGCCATTGCCATGTACCCGACGAACAGCAGCACGATCAACAAGAAGGCGGACAACCCCACCACCCATTTTTTCTGCACCATTTCTCACATCCTCCTCATTTACAGATAACAGTGAACAGATAACAGATAACAGTTGCCTGCTATCTGCTACCTGTCGCAGGAAGGGCTGCGCTGTTCACTGTTGCCTGTTATCTGTCTCCCAGACCGAAACTCACGGCGAGCGCCGTGTCGATCTGGTGCATCAACGTATCGTCCAGCCGGCCCATCTTTTCGCGCAACCGCCGTTTGTCGATGGTACGCACCTGCTCCAGCAACACCACCGAGTCGCGAGAAAGACCGTAAGACCGGGCCGAGAGCTCGATGTGCGTAGGCAGACGGGCCTTGCCGATCTGTGATGTAATGGCCGCCGCTATCACCGTAGGGCTGTGGCGGTTGCCCACGTTGTTTTGGACAATGAGCACAGGACGCATGCCCCCCTGCTCGCTGCCCACCACCGGGCTGAGATCGGCGTAGTAGATGTCTCCGCGCCGGATGCATTGGGAGACGCCGACCTCCACCGGCGGCGCCGCGCCGCGTTGCAATGTGATGTCCACACATTTCACCTCGCAGAAAAATTTGTGACATCACTATTTTTCCCACGAGGCCGCGCAAATTATACGGAAGACAGCAGCAACAATCAGAGTCGCCCAAACGAAGCGTCGGGCACTGAGATGGGAGCGGCCGGCCAGCGAGTGACGTACTCTTCGTCGCCCAGCAAATAGTTGGTGCGGCCGACCTCTAAACCCCCGCGCAGGTACACACGCGGCACACGCTTGCCCACCGAGCAGATGAGTTCATAGGAGATGGTGCCGGCCAGCGCCGCGAGCTCGCTTACCGGCAGTTCCGGCCCGAACAGGACGACAGGGTCCCCCACGTGCACGTCCGGGATGCCGGAGACGTCGACGGTCATCATGTCCATGCAGACATGCCCCAAAATCGGAGCGCGCCGCCCGGCGATCAACACACAGGCACGCCCTGACAGCGCACGCGGATACCCGTCGGCGTACCCGGCGGCCACGACGGCCACCCGCATGGCCGCCGGCGCACGAAAGGTACGCCCGTAGCTCACCGCAGCTCCTTTGTCGATGAGCTTGACCTGGGAGACGACCGAACACAACCGCATCGCGGGCACGAGATCCATCCGGTCCGTCAGACCGATCTCCGGCGTGAGGCCGTACAGGAGGAGCCCGGCGCGCACCATGTCGAAACGCGCTTTGGAATATTGTATCACAGCGCCCGAATTTGCGCAATGGCAAATCGGAATCCGTATACCCTCCGCCGCCAACGCGTCGCGTATGAGGACGAGGGCCGCGATCTGCGCCTCCGTGTCCGGGTCGTTTGCCACCTCGGACGACGGCAGATGGGTGAACAGCCCTTCAAAATGCAGGTGGGGCAGACGGCACAGCGCGGCCAGCGCCGGCAGCGTCTCCACGCCCCGCCACACGAGACCCAGCCGAGACATCCCAGTGTCTACCTTAAGATGAACGGACAGCGCGCGCGCACACCCGGCGCTCGCGCGCGACATTGCGCACGCCATGTCCTCGTCGAAGATCGTCTGCGTCAGGTTGTGCTCAATCAGCACAGGCGCCATATCGGCCGGCGTGAAACCGAGGATTAGGACAGGCGTTCGGATGCCGGCGCGGCGCAGTTCCAGCGCCTCGTCCAGACTGGCCACGCCGAGAAAATCCGTCTCCAACTCCTGCAGCAGCCGCGCGAGCGCCACCGCGCCGTGCCCATAGGCGTCTGCCTTCACCATGGCCATCAGCCGGCAGTCGTCCCCGATCCGCGCGCGAATGGCTCTATAGTTGTGCATCGCCGCGTCCAGGGAGATCTCCGCCCAGGTCCGCCGCAAAGCAAGTACAGCATCTTTCATCACAATGTCCGTGCCTTTCGAAATTTCAGGTCTAATGACGTGCGGCTTGTCCGCCATACGGCGGCCCGGGACGATGGACGCTCTCGGCCCCGGGGCCGAGAGCGTCCTCAAGATTCAAAAGAAAATTTTTCAAACACACAGTCGATGACCCGCGCGTCCGCCGCGTAGGTCTCCGCCCGCACAGGTTTGCACGTCTCTCTCTCGAACCAGACGCGCTGCTCGATCTCGACACCCGCCGCCGTGGACTTGTAGACCATGAGCAGACACGCGACACCGTCCAGCTTCTCCCGCCCGGTGGAGGCGACATAACCCTCGCCCCAAGTCTTCAGCATCACGGGCAGCGCGTCCACCGGTGTGAGACCCGTCCCCGGCAGAGGACCTGTCTCTAAAATCAGGCCGTCGTAGGACAGCGCCGTCCCGCCCGCCTCGATTGTGGCGCGGACGCCGCGCACCTCCTCAGGCGCCAAAATCTCCACCGCGCTCTCCCCGTCACGGTCGTAGTCGAACTGCAGCGTGAACGCGTTCACCGCATCGCCGAAATCCGCCGTCAGCACCGCCTGCAAAGAGCAGCGCCGGAGACCAGCGTACAATGTCCGGACAGCCTCGGCGTCGTCGACAGCGTCCGCGCGCCCGCAGGCGGCGAACAGACAAACCGTGCACACAAGGGCCATCGCAAGCGCGCACAGCCGCGCGCAGATCCGTTTCATTGTGCCATCAAACCCCCTGTTTGCCGCGCAGCACCGCATCGATCGCCTCCGGCACATACGCTATCAAGTCGGACGGCGTCATGCCGTAGACACCGCGCGCCGCGGCGGCCAGGTCCCCCGCGCGGCCGTGCAGGTACACGCCTGCGGCTGTGACCTCGGCCTCGTCCGCGCGCCAGAGATCGGGCCGGGCCGCGCGCTGCGCCAACAGCCCGGTGAGCAGCCCCGCCAAAACGTCGCCGCTGCCCCCCTTGGCCATACCCGGGTTGCCCGTCCCGTTGCCATAGAGCCGGCCGTCCGGCGACGCCGTCACCGTGCGGTGACCCTTGAGCACTACGATGGCGCGCCGCCGCTCGGCCATCCGCCGGGCGGCGGCGGCCCGCCCCTCGGTCAAATCGCCGCCCAGACGACGAAATTCCCCCTCGTGCGGGGTGAGGATCAGGGGCGCCGTCCGTTTCAATATATGTCCGGCCAGCGCATTTAGACCGTCCGCATCCGCCACAAACGGCGCCGGGCACTCGGCGGTCAGTACCGCCACCAATGCATCCAGCGCTTCGGACCGGCCAAGCCCAGGCCCCGCCAGCAGGGCGTGCACGCCCTGCATCCATGCCCGGATCTCCGGCAGCGCCTGCGCGGACAGCCGGCCCTCCGCATCCTCCGGCAGCGGCCGGCACATTACCTCGGGGCAACAGGAAGCCGCCACGACCGGATAGACGCTGCGCGGCACGAGCAGGCTGACAAGCCCGGCGCCGGCGCGCACGCAGCTCTCCGCCGCCAATCTGGCCGCGCCGGTGTAGCCCACACTGCCGCAGACGAGCAGAGCCCGGCCGCAGTCCCCTTTGTGCATCTCCGCCGGCCTGTGCGGCAAAATCCCCGCCACAAAGGCCTCGTCGACTGGAAGGACGTTCATAGCGTATGCTCCCATACAATCCGGATGCCCAGCAGAACCAGGACGACACCGCCGACCATTTCGGCGCGGCGGCGGAAGAGCACGCCCAAGCGTCGGCCCAGCAGACCGCCCAGCAGCGACAATCCAAAGGCCACACACCCGATGATAGCGGCCGAGAGGAGGATCGGCGTCTTTAGCAGCGGCAGCGTCACGCCCACGGCCAGCGCGTCCACACTGGTGGCCAGCGCCTGCAGCAGGAACTGCGGGTGGGTCAGCGCTTTCAGCGCGCCCTCCTCTTCTCCCTGCCGGCGCAGCGCGTTGTACACCATGCGTCCGCCGATGAAGCCGAGCAGCAACATCGCCAGCCAGTGGTCGACGCTCTCTATGTATCGAAGCAATTGGCTGCCCAGCAGATACCCGATGAGCGGCATGAAGAACTGAAACGCTCCGAAATAGACGCCCATCCACACCGCATGTCTGGGGCGAAACCCCGCGCAGGCCATCCCGTTCGTGACCGCGACGGCCAAGGCGTCCAGCGCCAGCGTAACGGCCATGACACACACCGTGAGCAGTTCCATCGACTCCCCCTCGGGCCTGACCGATCTGCCTGCCGGTCTGGCCGCTTGAATTTATATTATACCAGAGACCGGACCGACTGCCAAGAGTCGTTTTGGCGTCTGGGCGTCCCATTGACCCCTCCTCCTAAAAAATATATTCTGATGTCAAAATTTATGCATAACACACAGAGCGAAATGCCGTGAAACATCAAAAAACATGGCCATGGCTGCCGCGCCGTGGCCATGTTTTTTGATGTGCGGGTTTACAAGCATCGGGACGGGCTTTACAATGATAGATAGCACAAAACGCCGGGCCGCCCAAAACCGGCCTCACGTACAGGCCGGACGAACGAGGGGACGAAGGGAGAGAGATGAACATGCAGACGACCAAGGAGCGCGTACTCGCGCTGCTGGAGCCGGAGACGCAGTGTTCCGGGGCCTCGATCAGCCGGACGCTGGGGGTGAGCCGCGCGGCGGTGTGGCAAGCCGTGGAAGCCTTGCGTGCCGAGGGATATGAGATCGAAGCGCGTACGCGTCTGGGGTACCGCCTGCTGGCCCGGCCCGATCTGCTGACGCCGGGGGAGATCCGCCGCTTCCGCGCTCCGGAGACGGCGGACTTACCGGTCGCTTACCATGCCCGGGTGGATTCCACCAACCGGGCGGCCCGGCAGTGGGCGCTCGCGGCCGCGCCGCACGGCGCGGCGGTCGTCGCGGATGAGCAGACCGCCGGGCGCGGACGCTTCGGGCGGTCGTTCCTCTCACCGCCCGGCATGGGGCTCTATCTGTCGGTGATCCTGCGCCCCGACTGGCCGCCGGAGTGGCTGCCGCTGCTCACGATCTTTGTCGCGGTCGCCGCCTGCGACGCCATCGCCGCCGTCGCGGGGTGCCGTCCTCAGATCAAATGGGTCAATGACCTTCTGATGGGCGGGCGCAAACTGGCCGGCATTCTCACAGAGCTCTCTCTGGAGGGAGAGAGCGGCCGCGTGGATTCCGCCGTCGTGGGCATCGGCATCAACTGCCACGCCGCCGCCTTCCCGGCGGATCTGGCGGCCAAGGCCACCTCCCTCGAGGCGGAGACCGAACGCCGTATCCGCCGGGCGCAGCTCGCCGCCGCGCTGCTCGACCGCTTCTTTGACATGGCCGGCCACGGGCAGCCCGCGCGCTACGCGGACGACCTCGCACGCTACCGGGCGGACTGCGTGACCCTGGGCCGACGCGTCCTGGTCTCATCCCCGGCGGGCACACGGACGGGGCAGGCCCTCGCCGTCACGGACAGCGGCGCTCTGACTGTGCGTTTTGACGGCGGCCGCACCGAGGACCTCTCGTCCGGCGAAGTCTCTCTCCACGGCGACCCGCCGCCCGGCTGAGACGCTGCGGCGCGCACGGCGCCGTCACGCCGCGTCCAATCTAACGTGGGTTGCACCTGCAACCCACAACCCAAATGCTTGTTTTTTGTTGCCGCTTCGCGGCAACAAGGGTACTAAGGCAGAGCCGAAGGGATAACGGCCCCCGCCATTTCCAGCAGCGCTTCGACGTCGCTCTCCCCGATGTTCGCGTACAAATACAGGTTTTCACTGCGTACGGTGTCTCCTGCGGTTTCTCCGTCGGCGGACACTCCAAAGAGTGAATAGCTGACGAGCGGCTTTGTGATGTCCGGAGCGTCCGCCGCCGTACCCAGCAGCCACGCGGTCAAGGCCAACTCAGCGGTGCTTTCTGCCGTTTCGCCCCACTGGCAACTCAAAGAATCGCTGCGGTACCAGTCGGCCTCATACGGGACGTTTTCCAGCACCAAATCGCCGCCCAACCACGAAAGTTCCGAGGCGCCCGCCGCCACGCTCTGTGCCATCCAGGTACGGGCTGAGGCGCTGGTCATCCCGTTGACGGCGGCCATCAGCAGATTCGCGGCCCTCGGGGTATGCCCGCTCAGCCGATAAAACGACTCGAACGGTACGCCGCCACGCACCCCCCTCACCACGAGTGCGGTGCCCAATGTCGCGACGCCGTCCTCCGTTTTGTACAGCGGCACGCCGGAAACCACGCGGTCCGCATCGCTCGGCACCGCCTCGCCGAAGGCCGCGGTGTTGATGACGGGCATATAGGACATATTGGCCAACGAGGCCCGGGTAAGCGGCGGCAGCGCCTGAAATTCCTCCCGAAATACTCGGACGAGCTCCCATCCAACGGCTTTGGAAAGAACGGAGTGATTGACACCGCCTCTGTAAATGTTTCCCCCGAAGTCGATGCTTTTGATCTCCCCGTCCTCCGGGAAAGCGCCGGCGGCGGCGGCGTAATTGGGGTCGCTGTCGATGAGACGCTGGACTCTCTCCCCATCTTGAGCTTGGATATAAAATTGACGGCTGATGACGCGGCCGCTTTCCAGGGTGACGTCCATCATAATCCGGGTACTCTGCGCCAAAGGATAGCCGCCGGAACCGCGGACGGTCGCCAGGCTCTTCGCAACCAGAGCGCAGAGTTCCGGCGAGGCGAGGACAACCTCGCTGCGGCGCAGCATGCCGTAGCTCACCGTACTCCGGCGCGCATCCAAATGTTCCTGTACCCCCGCGATGTCAGACGCCTCCGGGACAGTCGCCATCTCCGCCTGACAGACGGCCGATACGCCAAACAGCAGGGCGAAGCATACGGCCGCGGTCGCCGGCAGCACAAGAAGTCCCTGCTTCAGGCTGCGGAGCCGCTTCGTCGTGATGAGCATGTAGACGCTGTACAGTACCAGCGCCAGCAAAACGAGGACAATCATCACGGTGCCCATCCCCTCCTCGTAATTCATGAATGCGCACAATACCGCCACGGCCCCCAAAAGAACAAACGCCGGGGTCGTAACAAGCCCGCTGTAAATCCGCTGCAGCATCGGCCCCGGCGCGGACCGGGCCGCCGTCTCGGATGCCCTGAAATGGAAAATCGCACAGGCCGCTCCGATGTAGAACACGGCGAGGACACCCGTATACAAAAGCGTTGGAGCCGAGTAAAACAGCGCCGGGATACTGGCGGCCGCTCCGCCGAATCTCGTCTCGAAGGCGCCCAGGAAAAAGTAGAACGGAAAATTCAGGCTCACGTCAAATAGCGGACCCATGTGGCTTGGGAGCAGCAGGGGCGCGATACTCTCCGTCGTGATGTTCAGCACAACACTGAAATACCGCGGCAAAAACAGGAGGAGCATGGTGAGCACAAAGGCGGAGAAACGCGTCCCGGTGGCGCATACGCCGACAAGCGCGCAGCCGGCGACAAGCAGCGAACCCAGGGCATACCCCAGGAAGTTCGGCAGTAAGTCCGACAGGGCCGGCCCGAAGCCGCAGACAGCATAGGCGGCATGGGCCGTCAGCACTGCGAGCGCCACTGTCCCCAGTACCCAGGTGAGTGCCGCGCCAGCGGCAGCGCCGTACAGTGACAGCCGCGTCTCCGGCAGCGCGTGATAGAAGTCGGATGCGCGGCGGCTGAATAGGAATGAGAAGGCCGCGAACACCAGCACAATCGTGCCCACGTACATAAACAGGATCAACGCGGGCGTCAGCGTAAGGATGTCGGGCGTGCTGCGCCACTCGGACGTAAGTGCGCTGACGATGGGCGTCAGGGCCGTAATGAGCAGGATGAGCGCGAGCAGGATGCCGCCCACGAGCCTGAGCTGCCGCAGGATGTCAAGGTACAGCCCGGTCGGAAACAATGATTTCTTCATATCTCTTTCTCAACCTCCTCGTCCCCGCCGAAAGCGTATCCAAGTGCTTCCAGCTCGTAGACAAAGACTTCTTCCAACGACAGCGGCAAGAGCTCCAGCAGCAACGGTGCGCGTTTGGCGAGCCGCTGTCTCATCTCGTCCCGGTCGGCGCGGACGATGGCCCGCGCGACGGAGCCCTGTTTTTCGAAGCGCAGGAGCTCGACACCGTCGAACACCGACCGGTCGAAGTCCTCCGGGAAAGCCACCTGCACCTTGAACAGCGTCGTCTTGAGGTTCTGGACGTCGCTCTCGAAGACGAGACCGCCCCGATGCATCAGCGCGAGTTGGTCGCAGGTGTCCTCAAGTTCGCGCAGCGAGTGGCTGGAGATCACCGCCGTGGCCCGGCGCGTCTCGATGTCCTCGTACAGCGTGCGTTTGACGAGCGCGCGCATTACGGGGTCGAGCCCGTCGAATGTCTCGTCCAGCAGGATGTAATCCGTGTGGCAGCACAGCGAGAGCAAGATGGCCGCCTGCCGCCGCATGCCCTTGGAAAACGTCTGGATGTTGGCGTTCATATCGAGTCCGAAGCGCGCCGCGAGTGCGCGGAGCCGCTCGTACGAGAACGCCGGGTACTCCGCGGCATACAGCCGCGCCATGCGGTGCATGTTTGCCCCCGGCAGGAAGAACAGTTCATCTGCCACGAAAATCATGCGCTGTTTGGCCATCGGGTCGTTGCAGACCTCTCGGCCGTTCAGGCGCACACTGCCCGCATCCGGGCGGTAGATTCCGGTGAGCAGCCGCAGGAGCGTCGATTTGCCCGCTCCGTTGGAGCCGACAAGTCCGTAGATGCACCCGTTGTCGATCGTACAACTGATGTGGTCCAGCGCCCGGCACGCGCCGAATGTCTTTGTCAAATCTCTTACCTCAATCATCGGTCGTCCTCCCCTTCGCGCCGACGCCGGCGGCTTCCTCCACCGCGCCGTGCAGCTCTTTCATCGTGGCCCCCTCGCTGTGCAGCTGCGCGGCCAGCATCCCAAAGGCCCGCAGCTTCTCTCGCATTCCATGTGCGATGACGGCCCGCGCGCCCACCGATACGAAGCGGCCATTTCCCGGCGTGCTCCGGCACAGTCCGCGCCGTTCGAGCTCCGCGTATGCCTTTTGCAGCGTGTTGGGGTTCACCTCCAGCGCCACCGACAGCGCGCGCACCGACGGCAGCAGTTCTCCCTCGGCAAAGTCCCCCAAACGGATCTTCATCTCCACCTGTTCAATCACCTGTTCGTAGATCGGCACCCGCGAGAGTTTGTCAATGCTCAGCACATCCTCCCCTCCTTCTCCTGTATTTGAGGGCTGTCAATCCCCTCCCGCCGGTACAACACGGATCTTTTCTCGGCAGAAGTGATTGATGATTCAGGTGTCAAAAGCGCGTCTTCTGACACCTAAATCATTGACGCCGCCCGCGTGGATGGTGGTTTTGCGTGAACTATGTGTATTATCTGTCATAGTACACATGCACTATACACCCACCCGCGCATATTGTCAAGAGGATTTTTAAGAATCATCAGTCTTTGTTATTTTTTTGTCGATTTCATTGACATGCCGGTTTCCTGTGGTATAATTGAAAGCATCCGGTACCTCGGTGTTTTTAAAATAGTAAATTTTTCCAATTTTGCATATGGGGAGGAAGACACGCATGGGAGAAAGAATTTACAATTTCTCAGCCGGGCCGGCAATGATGCCGGAGCCCGTACTGGCGCGCGCCGCCACCGAAATGCTGGACTGGAACGGCAGCGGTATGTCCGTCATGGAGATGAGTCACCGCTCTAAAACATACGCCGCAATTTTTCAAGATGCGGAGCGGAGTCTGCGCGAATTGATGGAGATCCCCGACACACACCGTGTCCTGTTTTTGCAAGGCGGCGCCACGCTGCAGTTTTCAATGATCCCCGTCAACTTGCTGCCGCGCACCGGCCGCGCCGACTATGCGATCACGGGTGAGTTTGCGAAAAAGGCCTTCAAAGAAGGCCAAAAGGTGGGCGAGGTGCGTGCCGCCGCCGATCTCTCCGGGGAGAACTTCAGCCGTATCCCCGCGCAGTCCGAGCTGGCGCTCGACGCCGGCGCCGCCTATTTCCACTATTGCATGAACAACACCATCTTCGGTACCAAGTGGCCTTATATCCCCGAGACCGGGGATGTGCCGCTCACCTGCGATATGTCCTCGTGTATCCTCTCGGAGCCCGTGGACGTCTCTCGCTTCGGTCTCATCTATGCCGGCGCGCAGAAGAACATGGGCCCGGCGGGCCTCACCGTCGTCATTCTCCATGAGGATCTGGCCGGCGCCGCGCCGCCTTCGACGCCGGGGCTGCTCGACTATGCCGCTCTCATCAAGTCCGACTCCATGCTCAACACGCCGCCCACTTACGGCATCTACTTGCTGGGCCTGGTGCTCGACTGGGTACGCTCACAGGGCGGTCTGGCCGCCCTGCGGACGCACAACCTCGCCAAGGCCGCCGTGCTCTACGACGCGCTGGACGAGAGCCGTCTATTCAAACCGTCCGCCGACAAGGGTTCGCGCTCGATGATGAACGTGACCTTCTTCACCGGCGATCCGGCGCTCGACGATCTCTTTGTCAAGGAGGCGGCTGCCGCCGGCCTCGTTACGCTCAAGGGCCACCGCGCTGTCGGCGGGATGCGCGCCTCCATTTACAACGCCATGCCGATGGATGGCGTCCTAAAGCTCGCCGCGTTCATGCGGGCGTTCGAGAAAAAACACTGAGGGGAAGTGAACACATGTATAAGGTGCTCACACGCAACAAAATCGCCAAAGTCGGGCTCGAGCGACTGGATCCGGCTCTCTTTACATATGCAGATACACTGGAGCAGCCGGACGCCATCCTCGTACGCTCGGCCGACCTGCACGGCCTCGGGCTGTCCGACGCGGGCACACTGCAGTGCATCGCCCGGGCGGGCGCCGGCGTGAACAACATCCCGGTCGACCGCTGCAGCGAGGCGGGCATCGTGGTTTTCAACACGCCGGGCGCCAACGCAAACGGCGTCAAGGAGCTGGTGCTCTGCGCGCTCTTTCTCTCCGCCCGCGACATCGCGGGCGGTATCGCCTGGGCGGCCGGGTTGAAGGGGGAGGGCGACGCCGTCCCCGCGCTCATCGAAAAAGGCAAATCCGCCTTCGCCGGCCCCGAACTCACGGGCAAGACGCTGGGTGTCGTCGGCCTCGGCGCGATCGGCGTGATGGTGGCCAACGCCGCCCGGACCCTGGGCATGACGGTGTTGGGGTTTGACCCCTATCTTTCGGTCGACTCAGCCTGGGGTCTCTCTCGGGGCGTACACCGCGCGCACGGGCTGAAGCAGATCTATGCCGAGAGCGACTACATCTCTCTGCACGTGCCGCTTGGTCCGGAGACCCGCGGAATGATCAACGCCGAGGTGTTTGCCCACTGCAAACCCGGCCTGCGCATCATCAATCTGGCGCGCGGAGATCTCGTGCGGACCGACGACCTGCTCGCGGCGCTCTCCGACGGCCGCGTGGCTCGGTATGTCACCGACTTCCCCACCGCCGCGATGCTCGGACACGAGAAGATCGTCGCCATCCCGCATCTCGGCGCCTCCACGCCGGAGAGCGAGGACAACTGCGCCGTTATGGCCGCGAAGGAGCTTTCCGACTTCCTCCTGCTGGGGCACATTCGAAATTCCGTGAACTACCCAAACATCTCGCTGGAGGTGGGCGAGGGCTGCGCGCGGCTGTGCGTGGCACACCGGAACATCCCGATGATGGTGAGCGCGCTGTCGTCCACGCTGGCGGAGGCGGGTATCAACATCGAAAACATGGTGAACCGTTCGAACAAGGACTATGCCTATACCCTGCTCGACGTAAACGCCATGCCGAGCGACGACCTCCTGCGCGCGCTCTCCACCGTAGACGGCATTCTCCGCACCCGTCTCATCGCCCGAGGCTGAGCTTTTGTTTTGTAAAATTTTTCCTTCCCTTGCAGGTATCAGGGTGTAGTCACACTGTCGGACGGCGAGGGGGTTTCGACTGGCACGGACTGTGTGAATAGCGCCGTTGCCGCCGTCTCAAAGTCATTTCGAAAATCCTCCCATGTAAGGCCCAAATTTCCGATAAAATCGCCAGCCTGCTCTTTGTTGACAGCTATTCTTGACGTATATGCCGCCTTATCAAGCTCGCCGTCACTCGGAGTGTTTCGGAAAGCGAAATTGACCTCTGCCAGATTGTCGATCAGGGCAAACAGCAGCGCGGCGTTTTTTGGCAGGGCGGTAATATTCCGCTCCGTGCCAGTCTGCTCGTAATAGAGCGTCAACGTGTACGGCGCGTGACCCATGCCGTAGTCGTCGCCTATGGAGAAAAATCTTTGTGTCAACTCGCCGCCAAGCGGCAGCAGAGCGTCCACTATCTTCCCGACCGCGCTGTTGTCGCCAACATAGGGCGTTCTGAGCGCGGAAAGGGCAGTTGCCTGAACAGGCGTGACGTTTGCGTTTGCGTCCGCTCGGCTCAGCGTTAAACCCGTCGTCAGCATAGCGGCAAGCACTACTGCCGCGAATACGATAATTCTGGCAGGTTTCTTGAAATTCAGCACGTTTTTCACCCTCCCCTTTATGCCGCCCTCGCCGAACGCCAGCGGCGACGCGCCCAGTATCCGTCGGTTCATTGACAGCGACAGGAGCGTCTCTGAATAGTCCGCTTTGACGCCCATTCCGAGTTCACGCAAAACGCGCTCGTCACAGGACATCTCCATATCGGCGCAGAGCAGCGTAAAAGCGACCCAAGCAAGCGGGTTGAACCAATGTAGGCACAGAAGTGCGAACGCGAGCAGTTTCACAAGATAATCGCACCGCTTGATGTGCGTTTGCTCGTGAAGCATGACATAGCGCAGCTCTTCCTCCGTC